>CAUSHT010000024.1:0-13819 GCA_963531275.1 uncultured Neisseria sp. | reverse complement strand
TGCGGTCTTTGCCGAGGAAGTCGCCGGTTTCGCAAATCGGGCCGACGATATTGGCTGTCAGAGGCTCAATGTCTTTGGTTTCGACCGCTTCGATGTGATGATAAGCATCATAAAGCGCCGGACGCATCAAATCGTTCATCGCCGTATCGACCATCACAAAGTTTTTCTCTTCGCCATATTTGACGAACTCAACACGCGTCAACAACGCGCCTGCATTGCCAACCAAGCTGCGGCCGGGCTCGAGAACCAGTTTCAGACGGCGTGTACCCATCAGTTTTTGAACTTCTTTGGCATACACGCCCAAATCAGGCACATTTTCATCTTGGTAAACAATACCGACACCGCCGCCCAAGTCCAAGTGTTCCAACACAATGCCTTCGGCTGCCAGTTGGTCAACCAAGGCTAAGATACGTTCGCAGGCCTCGATAAGCGGGCTGAGGTCAGTCAGTTGCGAGCCGATATGGCAGTCGATACCAACGATTTTCAAATGGCTTTGTCGGGAAGCATGACGATAGGCCTCAAGCGCATCAGCATAGGCAATACCGAATTTATTGGCTTTCAGGCCGGTGGAGATATAAGGATGGGTTTTGGCATCGACATCAGGGTTGACGCGCAGGGAAACCGGAGCGACTTTACCCAAGCGCGCGGCAACTTTCTGAATGCGGTCAATTTCGGGAATGCTTTCCATATTGAAGCATTTCACGCCGGCATTCAGCGCAAACTCGATTTCTGCTTCACTCTTACCCACACCAGAAAAAATCGTTTTCGCCGCATCGCCGCCTGCCGCCAAAACACGCGCCAACTCGCCGCCGGACACAATGTCAAAACCGCTCCCCAAAGAAGCAAAGTGCTTGATGATGCTCAGGTTGCCATTCGCTTTCACTGCGTAGCAGACAAGCGGATTCAAAGCGGCAAATGCGGTTTGGTAGTTTTCAAATGCCTCGGTCAGCGCAGATTTGCTGTACACATAAAGCGGCGTACCAAACTCTTCGGCAAGATGTGTATAAGGGAGTTGTTCGCAGAATAAGGTCATGTTTGTGAAGTCTTTTTTAGTCGTTGGTTTGAGTGGTCGGTTCTTTGGCCGTATCAAATTTCAAGCCGGTTTGAATCACGCCGAAGCGCGCCTTGTCGCCTTCTTTGGGCAGGTAGAGATCGCCTTTATAGCCGCAGGCAGAGAGCAGCAGAGCCGTTGCCGCTGCAAAAAATACGCCGTATTTCATCAGTAAAACTTTCTTCATCATTACGAATGTGGCAAGATTCGGTATCTTAAACAAAAACCACACAAAAAGCCATGATGACCGAAAGCGAATTCATCCGCATGAGCGAAGAGTTGTTCGAACACATCGAAGACCAAATCGATGAAAACGGCTGGGATTTCGACTGCCAGTTTGCCGGAAACGTACTGACCATCGAAGCCGAAAACGGCACGCAAATCATCGTCAACCGCCACACGCCCAATCAGGAATTGTGGATTGCCGCCAAAAGCGGCGGCTACCATTTCGCCGAGCAAAACGGCAAATGGCTGGCAACACGCGACAGCCGCGATTTCTACGACGTTTTAAACGAAGCACTGAGCGAGGCTTCGGGCGAAGCAGTTGAGATTGCGGAATTGTGATTCAGTCTTCAAATATCCCTAGCTAAAAATCTATTTACTTCAAAGGACACCCAAATGCCCCTACTAGACAGTTTCAAAGTCGACCACACCCGTATGCACGCCCCTGCCGTACGCGTGGCAAAAACCATGACTACGCCCAAAGGCGACACCATTACCGTGTTTGACCTGCGTTTCTGCATTCCCAACAAAGAAATCCTGCCTGAAAAAGGCATTCATACGCTGGAGCACCTGTTCGCCGGTTTTATGCGCGACCACTTAAACGGTAACGGCGTTGAAATCATCGACATTTCCCCGATGGGCTGCCGCACTGGTTTCTACATGAGCCTCATCGGCACGCCCGACGAGCAAAAAGTGGCCGACGCATGGCTCGCTTCAATGCAGGATGTTTTGACCGTTCAAGACCAAAGCAAAATCCCCGAGTTGAACGAATACCAATGCGGTACTTATCTGATGCACTCGCTTGCCGAAGCACACGAAATCGCCCAAAACGTTTTGGCACGCAAAGTCGCCGTCAATAAAAACGAAGAGCTGACATTGGACGAAAGTCTGTTGAACGCTTAATACGCTATGACAGCAAAGGCCGTCTGAAACTTTATATGACAAGTTTCAGACGGCCTTAAGACCTTTTATTCCAATTTTCAACCTTTCAGCCATAGTTTTACACCGCCTAAAAATAAGTTGGCGGTTGCTGACAGTGTACATAGTATAATTACACTTTAAACAAACAACCTGATTCTATTGCCTTTATGAAACCGTTTTTCTGCAAAACCGCCATTGCCCTCAGCCTGACCCTCCCTGCCGCCGCCAACGCTGCCGAGTATGTCTGCAATGTTGAAGGCATCACCGTTTATGCTTCATACCAGATCAATGACGCCTGTCGCATAGTTGAAACAAACAATGTAACAGAAAACAGCGTCGTTGCGATTCCAGGCGACACTCCGGTTTTAAAAACGGTACAAACAACAGAATTTAAAGCATCTGCCGCTGACTACGTTCATACTTCTCAAGCAACGCCTGCGGTACAAACCCCAGTCGTTGTTACTCGAAATGAATACGGTGTTCCCGCACCTATTTCCATTCCAATGGCACAAACTCGACAAGCTGTGCCTACGAATAAAACCATTGCAGACAGCGTAATCGTTTCCAACAATACGCCTGTTTTGGAAACACCAGCCGTTGCAAAACCTGAAAACTATGTTGTTGATACTACTGTCCACAACACAACTCCTGTCGTACAAACGCAGACGACTGCTGCTCAAGAGGACAACACTATTGTTCCTCCAACGCTCGCAGCACAAACCCAACCTACCGTTGCAGCCGACAAAGCCATTGCAGACAGCGTAATCGTTCCCAACAATACGCCTACTCTGGAAGTGCCACCCACAATAAAAGCTGAAGACTATGTTGCCGACACTACTGTCCACAATACAACTCCTGTCGTACAAACTCAGTCTAGTGCAACCCAAACAGAAAACAGTGTTGTTCCTGTAATGCTTGCCGCACAAGCCCAACCTACTGCTTCTACCGAGAAAACAGTTTCAGACGGCCTTGCTATTATTAATGAAACACCAGTTGCTCAACCTGTTGTACCTGCAATCCAAATCCCACAAGAGATTATTCAGAACTCGACAGCTCAGCCGCAAACTTCAACTACCCTAAATAGCCAAGCGGTAACAGCTCAGGATGAAGCGCTCGATAAAACGCCTGCCAAAGCCGAGACTAAACGTAAAGGTAAAACTTATGCCAAAACCTCCTCTCGACGCAAAGCCAAAGTCAGCCGTACTAAAGCCGATAAAACAGCCGTTGTCCGCGTATCTGAGGAACAAGCAGCCAAACCTATTGCCACCGCTTCAACCGAACCAAGCACGCCGGCAACTGCCTCTCCGGTAGAACATGGCAAAACCACTGTCCCAACACCTTTCCCACAAGCATACAAACCGGCAGCCGACATTTTGCTGGATAAAGGAAATAATGACAGCGATATCAAAATCCTGCCGAATGTACCGATTACCAGCGTGACCAACACAGCCGAAGCTGCCAATCCGCGCATCAATATTACCCTGCGCAACCGGCAGAACAAATCACGCAGTTCTTCATACAGCAAATACAAAGCCCCTGTTATCCGTACTGCACCTGTGGTTACGCCGGCTCCTAAGCCAAGCCCTAAAGAAACCCGCAAACAGATATTGCAGACCGAAGTACGCAACGAACAGGCCGCTATTACCCGCCTTCAAACCCAGTTAAACGCGGCCAAACAAAAAGGCGATCAGATTAAAATCCAACAACTGACCCGTACCATCAACGCCCGTAAAGCAAATATCCGCGCTATTCAAGGCGAGATGTCTCGTTGATTGTTTTTTGATACCCAAAGGCCGTCTGAAAATATTTTCAGACGGCCTTTTTAATGGTGCAAACCTTATTTATTCAAAAGACAAATACTTTCTCTAAAATCATTTGCCGATCACACCAAAGTACATTTCTTCACATCCCTACCCTCGTGCGCCATTACTGCTTCTATCCAACCGGCGATATTTTGCCAATAATATTGCGGCTTTTCAGACGGTCTATCAGCCTGAGTACCTTCATCATTCAACACAACGGGAACGCCCTGCTCTGCACCGGCTTCAAGCACAATCCAAATACTGCCTTCTTGGGTATCGGCATGAGCCGCTTGATGTTCGTATGCCCAGCCAACCGCAGCTTGTCCGCCTTTTTGCAAAGATTGCATCGCCAGCAATAATGGATGAAAGCAAGTATCTATATTATTGTCGGCAGCCACAACCAAAGTTGCACCATGCGTGCCTAACGCTTGCGCGGCATGAAAGACTGGGGAGTTGTGCAGATTGGCGATAAAGTCAAACGGCATCGCTGCGTGATGATTCAGCACATTGTCTGCCATTTTTTCAAATACGGATGGCGAAGAAAACGGTGTACCGAGAAAAACAGCGCAATCAGAACGGATTTCACATTGCTCTTTCAGTTGCCCTGCACCAAGCGCGGCAATCAAACTCAAGCGGCTGAGGCGGCGGGTATCTATACCGCTTTGCTGCTTTAAGGTTTGTTTGAGGATTTTACCGCCGGTGCCGGCATCAATATCAAAACGCACGGCGGCGGTAATACGGATATTAGGATTTACGGTTGCCATTGCCATACCAAAGATGTGTTGCTGCCGCCAAAACCAAACTGATTGGCCAAACAGAAAAAGTCGCCTTTTTGTGAAGCTGCGCATTCGGAAAAACGAATTTTCCGCCCCTGATAATCGCTGCTTCCGCCTTGTTTTAAAGCGGATAAAAGCAAAGCCGTTTCAAGGGCTGCCGTTGCGCCAAGCGTGTGTCCGATTTGCGGTTTGAACGCCATTAGAGGCGGCAGTGTATCGAATATATTTTCCAGTGCGGCCAATTCGGCAGCATCGCTGTCAGCCGTGCCGATGCCGTGTGTTTTAACGGCTGCAATGCTTTCAGGAGCGATGCCTGCAACATCCAAAGCTCGACGCATCACCTGCTCTTGTGCTTGGCCATCGCTTTGAATCAGGTCATTGCCTGTATTGGCGGCGTGTCCGATAAGTTTCAGACGGCCTGAAGAAGATTCGGGAGCAGCGGAAGATAAGGCAAGTGCGGCAACACCTTCGCCTAAAATCAAACCATTTCCGCCAAAAGGCTGATAGCGTTCAGCCAGCAAACCCAAGCTGTGAAAATGCAGCAAAGTCAGTCGGTTGAGGTTTTCAATACCAAGCACAAAGACACGCTCCGCCCCGCCGCGCAAGCAGTTATCCGCCTGAATGAGTGCATGGGCGGATGAAGTGCAGGCAGTAGCGAAACTGAAAATCTGCCGATTGCCGCTGCGCCGGCGCAAATCTTCGGCAAGATAAAGCAGATTGTGTTCTTCTAGCGCCCTATTGCCTGCAAGATGGCGGTTTTCATATTCGGAGATGGCATAGGAGCTGGAACCGATAAACACCGGCGCATCATGCCAGCTTTCAGACGGCCAGCCTGCATTTTCGGCCGCTCGGCGCAAATGTTGTTCGGCAATATCCGCAAATTCCTTCCGTCCCAAACTGTCGCTAGCAAATGCACGAAAATAAGCAGCCTGCTGCGGTTGGTTTAAAAACGTATAAGACACCGCATCAGGCCGTCTGAAATCCGTTTGCAGATTCAAGGCAGAAGTGGCCGCCGTACCGCAAACCCAACTCACGCGCCATGCTCCGCACGGATAAACGCCGCCAAATCGCGTACGCACATCATATGTTTGCGCACCATACGGTCGCCCTGCAGGCGCACTTGGAAATGCTGTTGCAAGGCAACGCTGATTTGCAGTGCATCAAGCGAATCCAAACCGACCGGACTGTCATCGCCAAATAAAAGCGCATCGTCGGTGAAATCATCCATATCCACATCGTCGGCCTTATCGGCCTCTTGCACGATTAACTTTTTCAATTCCGCTTCCAGCTCGTGCTCGGCCAGCGTAAAGGTGTAAGACATTTTTTAAACTCCCATTTTTATCTCATGACGCAACAGCTTGTTTGAGCGAAACTCGCTACGCTCGTTTTCAGATGGCCCGAACTTTATGCAAAATCGCCCCAAAGCGTCTGCATGGCGGCGATGGCCGCAAGTGAGGCGGTTTCGGTACGCAACACCCGTTTGCCGAGCGTAACGGATTGAAAACCGGCATCAAACGCCTGTTGCTCTTCCTTCTCCGTCCAGCCGCCTTCCGGGCCGACCATAAACACGACTTTGCCGGATTGCGGCCGAACATCGCTCAGTTTTTGTGCACGGTTCAAGCTCATTAACAGTTTGGTCGTTTCCTGCGGCAACTGTTGCAGAGCCTGCGCATAAGTCGTCAGCGGCAAAACCTTCGGCACAATATTGCGGCCGCTTTGTTCACACGCAGAAACAACAATTTCCTGCCAACGCGCCACCCGCTTTTCAGCGCGCTCGCCACTTAAGCGCACGACACAGCGTTCGCTGACGACCGGGCGAATTTCTGCCACGCCCAATTCCACGCTTTTTTGCAAAGTGAAATCCATGCGCTCTGCGGCGGATACCGCCTGCACCAACGTAATGTTCAGCGGCGATTCGTTGTCCGTTGCCTCTTCACGCAAAATCCGCACGCTGGCGCGGCGTTTTTCCAAAACTTCGGGCAAAGCCGGATATGACTTGCCATTGCCGTTGAACAACACGATTTCTTCCGTGTTTTTCACGCGCAATACATTCAGATGGCGCACCACATTATCGGGCAATTCGACCACGCTGTCGGGGCTTAAGGCAAAATCAACATAAAATCGGGGCATGGTTTCCTGCTTTATTCATGTATATAATTTAAATTTAAAATTTCATGAATGAAGTTGAAACACGGCGACATGCTCCTGCCTGCTTTCGCTTTCATCCACTATAATTTGAAACTTCCCGAATTTTAATCCACTGTCGCGCAAAACTGCAAAAAACAAGGATATGCCGTGCTATACCGTTTACAGAAAGTCGTCCGCCACATCGCCCAAACCGAAGTCATGCCGCGTTTTCTGAACACGCCGTCACGACGTAAAGAAGACGGTTCGGTTTTGAGTGAAGCAGATTTGGCCGCACAAACCGCTTTTGCCGCCGCTCTGCCCTTATTGGAAAATTGTCCGATGTTGGGCGAAGAGATGAGCGTTCAGGAGCAAACCCGATTGTGGAACGAACATTCAGACGGCCTGTGGATTGTCGACCCCATCGACGGCACAAACAACTTCGTCAACGGTTTGCCGCATTTTGCCGTATCCGTCGCACTGGTTAAAAACGGGCGCACCGAGCTGGGTGTGATTTACAATCCGGTCAGCGGCGAATGTTTCTATGCCGAACACGGCAAAGGCGCATTTCTCAACGGTACACCGCTGCCGCTGCGTTCGGTAGAAAAAAAACTCAGCGAATCCATTGCCGGCGTAGAAATCAAATACCTGCGCTCGGGCAAACTCGCCAGCCGCATGAACACCCTCGCCCCATTCGGCACGATACGCAGCATGGGCAGCAGCACGCTCGACTGGTGCTATCTTGCCAGCGGCCGCTACGATATTTACATCCACGGCGGACAAAAACTGTGGGACTACGCTGCCGGCGCATTGATTTTTGAAGAAGCCGGCGGCTGCCTGACCACTTTGGAAGGCGATGACTTCTGGAGCGGCGAGCATGTTTTCAAGCGTTCCGTCATCGCCGCTTTGCAACCCGAGCTGTTCAAACAATGGGTGAAATGGATTCGCGAAAATCAGTGAAAATACCGTTTATCTTCAAAATATCACGATTATCTTGCAATTTATTGAAATAATTTCACTTCTTAACAGCATTTAATACTAAAAACGGTAGAATACCAATTGCTGACACAACACCGCTCTTTCATCCCTTTTGGGCGGTGCAGCAAGTAAGACGTTTTCCCGCAATGTATTGGCCATTCATACTTCTCCCTTAGTATGAATGGTTTTTTTTATCTGCAAAAACAGCTCAGGCCGTCTGAACATTCAGACGGCCTGTTCACATCACTATTTGAAAAACTGTCCGCAACACGCCTTAAACTTTTTGCCCGAACCGCACAAACAAGGCTGTTTCATCGTCGGCAAAGCAACGGTCGGATCAATAAAATACCAACGCCCGTCTATTTTCACGAACGCCGACAACTCATGATGGCACTCGGTTTGCCCGTTCTCTTCAAAATACGCCTCAAACTCGACCAAAGCATGCAGTTTGCCAAACGGTACATGACGGATAACCTTCAATCCCAACCACTGCGTCTGCTGACTCCATGCCGCCAAATCCTGCTTGTCCAACAAATTCTGCTGTGCAGGGACGGTCGTGTCCACGATATAGTCGATTTCCTGCAAAACATACGCACTGTAACGCGAGCGCATCAACTCTTCCGCCGTCGAAGCCGCCGCCTCACGCGCATGAAACGGTGCGCAACATTCCGCATAAACGCGCCCCGACTGACAAGAGCAAAGTGTAGCCGTCATTCCTAATTACCCAAATAAATCCATTTCAAAATTATAACGCAAACCCGACTCAGGCCGTCTGAAAACGAGCGTAGCAAGTTTCGCTAAAACGAGCGTGGTAAATTTCACTAAAATAAGCGTAGAGAGTTTCGCCAAAATAAACGCAACAATCTGATATAATGCGCCTTTTCGATTTTGATTATCCATATGACCATTCCCATCCAAAGCATCAGCCGCCTGTTGCCGCAAACCCAATGCCGCGAGTGCGGCTATGAAGGCTGCTTACCCTATGCACGCGCCCTATCGGCAGGAGAAGCACCGGTAAACCTGTGCGCGCCGGGTGGAGAAACCGTCATGAAAGACCTGGCCGACCTGTTGGGCAAGCCCTACCTCGCGCCGGCAAAAACACAAATCAAAGCCGTGGCCCTGATTGACGAAGCCGCCTGCATCGGCTGTACCGCCTGCATCCGCGCCTGTCCTGTCGATGCCATTATGGGCGCGTCCAAACTGATGCACACCGTCATCAGCGACGAATGCACCGGCTGCGGCTTATGCGTTACCCCCTGCCCCGTCGACTGCATCGACATGGTTCCCGTATCGCAGTCCTTCCTGCCGTCCGCACGCCGTTTCAGCACCTCTGCCGAACCGCGCTTTGCCGCCGCCGAACACGCACAAAGCCGTTTTGAACGCCATACCGCGCGCAAACAGCGCGATGATGCCGAACGCAAAGCCCTGCTGGCGCAACGCGAAGCCGCCGTCAAAGCCAAACAGGCCGCACAGACGCAAACCCAAACAACCGCACCAAGCGCCGCATTCAACCCCATGGATTTGATTGCAAAAGCCATGGCCAAAGCGCAATCGCAACAGGACAAACTCGTCTCCTCCGACAACCGCGAAGACTTCAAAGCGCGCCAAATCGAAGAAGCCAAAGAACGCGCCGAACTGCGCCGCGCCCAACGTGATGCCAAATACGGCAACGAAGCCGAAAAAGCCGCCGCCATCGAGTTTCTGCGCCGCTACAAAGCCGAGCAGGAAGCGGCCAAAGAAGCGCGCTGATTTCCAAAACAACAAACCCATTCCGACCGCATCAGGCCGTCTGAAAACATTGCACGAAAACCAATAACTTTATGACCACACAAGAATTTCCACACCAGCATACCGCCCATTGCGAAAGCGGTGTGATGTCCACCCTGCTCAAATACCATGGCCACAATTTAGACGAAGCCATGATTTTCGGCATTGCCCATGCGCTGACATTTGTCTGGATGCCGTTGATCAAATTAAACGGCATGCCGCTGGTTTCCTACCGTACCGCGCCGCGCAGCATCATCAAAAACACCTGCAAAGCATTGGGGCTGAAATTATCCGTCCGCAAATTTTCCGACGCACAAAGCGGACAAGCCGCATTGGATGCCGCGCTGTCCTCAGGCAAGCTGGCCGGTTTGCAAACCTCCGTCTTCTGGCTGCCCTACTTCCCGCCGCAAATGCGCTTCCATTTCAACGCACACAATCTTTTGGTATACGGCAAAGACGGCAACGACTACCTCATCAGCGACCCCGTATTTGAAACCGTACAACGCTGCGCCGCCGAAGATTTGCAACGGGCGCGCTTCGCCAAAGGCGTATTGGCGGCAAAAGGCATGATGTACACCTTGGAAGACAACAGGCCGTCTGAACAAATCATGGCAGACTTGCCCACCATTATCTGCAAAGCCATACGCAAAAACGCCAAACATATGCTCGCTCCGGTCTTTTTCATCGGCGTCAAAGGCATCCGCACGCTGGCCAAAAAAATCGAATCCCTGCCTACCAAACAAAACGACAAATACCAAAAACTGTTTCTCGGCCATTTGGTGCGGATGCAGGAAGAAATCGGTACCGGCGGAGCAGGTTTCCGCTATATCTACGCCTACTTCCTCGAACAAGCAGCCCATATCTGCAACGAACCTGCGTTTCAGACGGCCTCGGAACAAATGACCGCCATCGGCGACCAATGGCGTCAATTCGCAGCCATGTGCGTGAAGCAATGCAAAAAACCGTCCGAAAACGGCTGCCGCAACATCGCCGAATTTCTGCGCAAAATTGCGGATGATGAAGAAGCGTTGTGGCGGGGATTATTGAAATAATCAGGATTTATTCGATCCAGATTAATCTACCGTAAATTATTTTGACATTCAGGCCGTCTGAAAACTAAAAGAAATTAAAAATGCGTTACCTAGCTACTGTCTTATTCTTGTATTCCGCCTTAACCCATGCCGCGCCGCTGGATGGCTTTGCCTTGGTGCATGATGCCGACGGACACACCAACTTGCGCGAACGCCCCGATTTGAAAGCCAAAGTTTTGGCAAAAATCCCTGACGGCACGCCGTTGGAATGTATAGAAGAACTCAGTGAAAGCAGATCGGACTTCTGTTTTGCTAAGCTACAACAGGCAAACGCCGATGATTTCGGCTTTATCCATTACAGCCGTCTGATATTTCCCGCCTCCGACAAAAACTTCGTCCGCCTGCGCGAACAATCCGGTCATGACGATACGCTGACTTTGTCCGGCAACGGTCAAAAGGTACACATCGTAGCCCGCCGCATTCACCCAAAACGCAGTGATTTCTCAGGTATCAGCAAAGACAAATACACCGCGCGTCTCTATCAAGGCAAGCCGTTCTATGGCATGGACTCTATGATTCCCAAAAGCGTGTTCGCGCTTGAACGTATCACGCTAAACGGTCAAGCAGTTCCCGCTGCTGAACTGCAAGGACTGTTCTCGCCTGATTTTGCTGCTACTGCACGCGGCAGCAATGTATATCAAGGCTGGGAAGCCTATTACCGCGGCAGAGATAAGACGCTTTACCTGTTCGGCAGACAAGGTTCGGACGGCGATCCTTTCGGCGTCTGCTTTATATTTAAGGACGGCAAATTCCAACGCCGCTATTTATGGGGTGCTGCGATATAAATATCGCTCGAAAAGGTCGTCTGAAACCATGATTCAAATCCAATCCCTCTCCCACCGTTATCCCAAAGCCGAAACTGCCGCGCTGGACAATGTGTCGTTCGATATTGCCGACGACGAATGTTTGGGGCTGCTCGGCCACAACGGTGCGGGGAAAACGACGCTGATGTCGCTTTTGGCCGGCTTGCAGGAAGTACGGCAGGGCGAAATTTTGTTTGACGGTAAGCCGTTGCACCTGTTAAGCCGTAGCGAGCGGCAGAAAATCGGTTTGGTGCCGCAGGATTTCGCGTTTTATCCGCAGCTTTCTGTGTGGGACAACCTGCTGTTTTTCGCCTCGCTTTACAAAGTGCGCGACAAAGGCCGTCTGAACGCGCTGTTGGAACAGACCGACCTGACCGCCCACAAAAACAAAGCGGCAAAGCATCTTTCGGGCGGGCTTAAACGTCGTCTGAATTTTGCCATCGGCCTGATTAACACGCCGCAACTGGTGTTCCTCGACGAAATCACGGTCGGCATCGACCCGCAGTCACGCCGCTTTATCCTCGACAGCGTGGCGGATTTGACGCGTCAGGGGGTAACAGTGGTTTACACCTCGCACTATCTGTCGGAAATCGAACAGCTTTGCGGCAAAATCGCGCTGCTGCAACACGGCAAACTGGTGTACCACGGCGGTTTGGACGAGCTTCTAAGCACGCAAACCGGTGTCGTGCGCTTTACCGTCGAACCGCCGCTGCCGCCTCAGACACTGGCCGCTTTGGGTGCAAAGCAAGCGGACAGCCGCGGCATGATGGAAACGGCGCACGATGCCGCCGCCGTTTACGCCGCCCTGCAACAAAGCGGCGCACAAATCCGCTACTTCCAGCAGGGACACGGTTCGCTGGAAACGTTTTACCTTGATTTCCTGCGCAAAGACGAACCGGCAACAGATAAGCAAAATCCACAATGACGATTTCCTCCCTCCTCAAAGAACTCAAACTGCTCTGCCGCGACCTGCACGGTTTGGCCGTGTTGTTTGTGATGCCCATCGCCTTCATGCTGATTATGTCGTTGGCACTGAGCCGTGACCAAGACCCGCACACCGACAGCCGCATCGCACTGGTTGGCGTAGCAACCGACAGTATCAATACCGCGCTGGCCACCGCGCTGGAGAAAGAACAAATCCATGTCACACTGATGCCGTCTGAAAAACTGACCGACGCGCAAAACGGCCTGCACGACAAACGTTTCCAACTGGTGCTGCACAACCCGAACCCCACTTCCGGCAAAATCGCCGACGACAAAGCCCTGCAAATCTATGTACCGCCCGATACCGAGCCTTCATGGCTGGCGGCTGTCAAAGGCGTTTTGCAGCAGCACTACACCGAAACGCGGCTGGACGCCTATTTCGACAACAATGACGGCATCAAAATCGACAATAAAAAACTGCCTCGTTCCATCCGCAAAGACATCCAGAAAAAAGTGGATGAAAAAAACGACGAACAATTCGCCGCCGTGCGCAGCTTTTTAGATAAAAAAATGCTGGAAGAACACTATCTGAGCGCAGGCAACGGCACAGTGGAAAAACCCAATGCCGTACAGCACAGCGTTCCCGCATGGCTGATTTTCGGCATGTTTTTCATTATGATACCGCTGTCGAACGTCATGGCACTGGAACGCCAAACCAACACCATCACCCGCTTACGTCTCGCCCGCGCCTCCGCATCCGGCCTGATTGCTGCGAAACTTGTCCCCTATTTCCTGATTAACCAGCTTCAGTTTGTCGGAATGCTGCTGCTCGGCCGCTACCTGCTGCCCGAAATCGGCGTACCCGCCCTCATACTCAACGGCAGCCTTGTTCCCTACGCGTTGCTGTCCGCTGCCGTCAGTGCCGCCGCACTCGGCTACGCGCTATTAATCAGCGTCTGCGCCAAATCCACCGAACACGCCGTCGTCCTCGGCGGCGGCGGCATCATCCTGATGGCGGCAATCGGCGGCATTATGGTGCCTGCACACGTCATGCCCGAAACCATGCAGCAACTCACTTGGATTTCCCCAATGGCATGGGGCTTGAAGGCTTTTCAGGAATTACTGCTCAACCGCAGCGGACTGGACGGAATCGGCCGTTATCTGCTTCTACTGTCAGCATTCTCTTTTGCCACACTGACTGCTGCCGTATTGGTTTATCGGAGGCAGTTGCAGACGCAGGTTAGGTTTTAAACGTTTGTCTGCCAGGTAGAAAGCTTATTTCTCAAAACCATTCCTAATAAAACTTCAGGCCGTCTGAAAATATCTTTCAGACGGCCTGATGCTTGATGTGCTATGGATT
>CAUSHT010000023.1:0-14071 GCA_963531275.1 uncultured Neisseria sp. | reverse complement strand
CTGGTTCTCGGCAGAAGCACCAACATCAGCCAAATCAAAGACCTGCTTGATGAAGAAGAAACAGCGTTCCTCGGCAATTTGAAAGCCCGTAAAACCGAGTTTTCAGACGGCCTGAATACCGCCGCAGAATTGCCGCAATGGCTGGTGGAACAACTGCAACAGCATTGGAGCAAAGAAGAAATTCTCGCCTTCGGCCGCAGCATCAACCAACCTGCCCCGCTCGACATCCGCGTCAATACTTTGAAAGGCAAACGAGATAAAGTGTTGCCATTGTTGCAAGCCGAAAGTGCCGATGCAGAGGCAACCCCTTATTCGCCTTGGGGCATCCGCCTGAAAAATAAAGTCGCACTTAACAAACATGAGTTGTTTTTAGACGGCACACTGGAAGTCCAAGACGAAGGCAGCCAGCTGCTTGCCTTATTGGTGGGCGCAAAACGCGGCGAAATCATTGTCGATTTCTGTGCCGGCGCCGGCGGCAAAACCTTGGCTGTCGGCGCGCAAATGGCCAACAAAGGCCGAATCTACGCCTTCGACATCGCCGAAAAACGCCTTGCCAACCTCAAACCGCGCATGACCCGTGCCGGACTGACCAATATCCACCCCGAACGCATCAGCAGCGAACACGATACCCGTATCGCCCGACTGGCAGGCAAAGCCGACCGCGTGTTGGTGGACGCGCCCTGCTCCGGTTTGGGTACTTTACGCCGCAACCCCGACCTCAAATACCGCCAATCCGCCGAAACAGTGGCCAACCTTTTGGAACAGCAACACAGCATCCTCGATGCCGCCTCCAAACTGGTAAAACCGCAAGGCCGCTTGGTGTACGCCACCTGCAGCGTGTTGCCGGAAGAAAACGAGCTGCAAGTCGAACGTTTCCTGTCCGAACATCCCGAATTTGAACTCGTCAATTGCGCCGAGCTGCTGCAAAGCCTGAAGGTCGATTTGGATACCGGCAAATACCTGCGCCTCAACTCCGGAGAACACCAAACCGACGGTTTCTTCGCCGCCGTATTGCAACGTAAGGATTAAGGTTGAAAAAGGCCGTCTGAAAGGAATTCAGACGGCCTTATCGATAGATTTCTTACATTAAAACCATAAATTACGATAGTCGCGCTCTGCAATAATATACTTTAAGGCATGTATCTCGACCTTTCATCAGAATATTGTGAAAAGGTGGAAAAAATGCTTTATGCTTTGTAAATGTATGTGTTCTCGTTCAAAATTCGCCCGGTCATGCCTCAGGCGATACCCGATACAGACAACGATAATATATAAATCATTTGGTTAAAAATCATGTCGCATATTTATTCTTCCCCCACAAAGCCCCGTTTATTGTCATCGGCCGTTGCCATCGCCTGCTGTCTGCTGCCTTTTCAGACGGCCTCTGCATACAGCCTGCAAGACATCCTCAGGGATGCTTTAATCAGCGACCCGATTGTGCGTGAAGCCAAAGCCACCCAAGAAGCGGCGCAAAGCACGACCAAAGCCACGCGTGCGCGCCATTACCCCGTTGTTACCCTGACCGGCACGAAAGTGCTGGCGCAACACAATAAATACACCAGCAACGATATGGAAGACGGCGTCGGCGTACGCGGCAGCCTGAACATCTATTCATGGGGCGCGATTGAAGCCGCCGTCCGCCGCGACCGCAGCCGCGAAGAATACTATCAACACAAATACACCGAAAGCCAAGAGCAGCTGGGAAGCGATATCGGCCGCCTCTATCTGAGCGCATTGCGTGCAAAAGAAACCCTGATTCTCAACGAGCAGACTTTGGCGCGCCACAACAACCTCTTAAAAGACTTAAATACCATTGTCAAATATGATGCCGGCCGCCGTTCCGAGTTGATTGAAGCACGCGCGCGCCAATTACAAGTGGCCAACATCATTGCCCAACAACGCCGCACCATGGATTTGGCGCTGAGCCGCCTATCCCGCTACACCTCGCGCCAACTGACTGCCAACGATTTGGAAGATCCGTTTAAAAACGACACGGCGAAATCCATTAGCGAACGCTTCAGCAGCCCCAACCGCAACAATAATCCGTCCTATCAGGCGCAGTTGGCCGAGCGCGACAGCGTCCGTGCCGACTTGGACGCCTCCAAAGCCGAACGTCTGCCTGCCCTCAATTTGGAAGGCAGTGCAACGCGCAACACCAAACAGCTTTATTTAAACGTTGCATGGAATGTGCTGGATATTGCCGCACGACACAATGTAGAGCGCAATGCCAAATCATTGATTGCCGCAGAAGCCAAGTCCGAACAAATCCTGCGCGACATGAACGAACGCGTCCAAACGTCGGCCATCGATATGCAGGAAAGCGAGCAGCGTGCCGCACTGACGGCGCAACACATCGCCGCCCAAAAAGAAGTCATCAAAGTGTACGAATTGCAGTTTAAAATCGCCCGACGTACGCTGACCGACGTTTTGAGCGCATACAGCGAGTTATCCTCCATCGAGCAGGATTATGTTGCCGCCCGCAACGATTTCCGCGATGCGGCGCTCGACTATTTAAATACCCAGGCCAAGATCTCCGCTTGGGTCGGTTTGGCACAAAAATAAAGCCATATCCGCCGGTTAAACCAAAAACATTACGCGAAAAAATATGAAAGCCATCATTGAACACATTGTTTTAGTGACCCGCCTTTTGGGTGCGCCCGTATCCGAAGCCGCTTTGTCCGCCGAAGTCGTGCGCGACAAAAATCTCAAGGTCAACTATCACTCGCTGGTCGAAGTCTTGCGCAGCCACGGCTTTGAAAACACCTTATCCAAACGCAATCTGGAAGACATCCCCTCGCTTGCCGTGCCGGTCATGATTATCCTGCACAACGAAGAGGCTGCGGTCATCACCCAAATCGAAGGCTCAGGACAAGAGCGCAAATACCATATCCGCCAGGTTGACGGTTTGGAACAAGAACTCAGCCACGAGCAGCTCTCCGGCCTGTATTTGGGCTACTGCTGGTTTATCAAACCCAAAATGGCGACCGATATGCGCTCAGAGCTGCCTGAATACCATCTGCCCAAAGCGTGGTTTTGGAAAGTCATCTGGCGTTTCCGCAGCTACTACTACCAAGTCATTTTGGCCACCATCATCATCAACTTTCTTGCGCTCGTCAGCTCTTTATATGTGATGAACGTGTACGACCGCGTGATTCCCAACCAGGCCTATGAGACCTTGTGGGTATTGAGCATCGGCGTGGTCTTGGCGATTTTGTTTGAGTTTGCCGCCAAGATGATTCGCGGCCACTTAACCGATATTGCCGGCAAAAAAGCCGACCTGATCATCAGCTCCGCCCTGTTCCGCCGTGTGATGGCATTGCGTCTGGCAGACCGTCCAGCCTCTTCCGGTTCATACGCCAGCAACCTGCGCGAATTTGAAGCCGTGCGCGAGTTTATGACCAGTGCCAGCTTGTTGACTATTGTCGACTTGCCTTTTCTGTTGCTGTTTATCTTCGTGATTTCCATGGTCGGCGGCAAACTGGCACTCGTTCCCCTGACCATCATTCCGATTGTCGTGATTGTCGGTTTTGTCGTACAACGACCGCTCTCGCGCCACATCAACGAATCAATGAAAGAAGGTTCGCAACGCTCCGGCCTTGCCGTTGAAGCCATCGAAGGCATCGAAACCCTGAAAACCAACAACGCCACATCTTGGGCGCAACAACGTTGGGACGAATACACCGCCAAAACTTCCGCTTCTTCCATCAAAGTCAAAGACACCAGCAACTTCATGGTCAACTTCGCCGTTGCTATGCAGCAGCTCAATACCGTCTTTTTGGTCGTCGTCGGTACCTATCTGATTCATGCCGACAACCATGCGGAACGCATCACCATGGGTGCATTGATTGCCTCCGTGATTCTGTCCGGCCGTGCCTTGGCGCCGTTGGCACAAATTGCCGGTTTGGCCACCCGCTTCCAACAGGCCAAACTTGCCCTCAAAGGCGTCAACGACATCGTTACCCGCCCTATCGAGCGCAATCCGGAACGCAAATACATTACTTTGGACAACGTTCAAGGCAGTATTACCTTTGAAAACGTATCGTTCAAATATCAAGCCGACAACAACAGCGCTGTCGAAGATTTGCGCCTGACCATCAAACCGGGTGAAAAAGTCGGCATTTTGGGCCGTATCGGCAGCGGTAAAAGCACCATGCTCAAACTGGCCAGCGGTCTGTACGACACTGAAAAAGGCAACGTTACCCTTGACGGCGTCGATATGCGCCAGCTTGACCCCAACTTCCTGCGCGATCAAGTTCTGCTGTTAAGCCAATCGCCACGCCTGTTCCTCGGCACATTGCGTGAAAACATGGACTTGGCACGTACCGGCAGCTACTCTACCGACCAAGACTTACTGACTGCGCTCAACCGTTTCGGCCTCGACAAAATCATCCGCAACCATCCGCGCGGTTTGGATATGCCTCTGGGTGAAGACGGTTTGGGCTTGTCCGGCGGTCAAAAACAAATCATCGCCCTGGCACGCATGACCTTGCGCAACCCGAAAGTCGTCTTGCTGGACGAGCCGACCACCAGTCTGGACCAAGCCACTGAGCGTATGGCGCTCAATGCCATTGCCCAATGGGGCCGCAACCGCACCATGCTTTTGGTGACCCACCGTCCGCAAGTGCTGCAAATCGTCAACCGCATCATTGTGATGGACAATGGTAAAGTCGTGATGGACGGCCCGCGTGACCTGGTATTGCAAAAACTCATGCAAAACGAACAGGCCAAAGCAGCCAACGTCAAACAACAACAGCAACAAGCTGCTGCAGTCAAACAGCAGCAACAACAAGCTGCCGCCACCCCTCAATCGGCAGCACAATAAAGCAAAAGGCCGTCTGAAACCTACTTACTCTTTCAGACGGCCTGCCCTAATGGTTAAAATCCACCAAACACAATAAAGATACACGATTATGAGCCGCGAAAACAACGTCAAATCCAAAGACCTACACCTCATCAACGACCTCAATGCCGCCCTTCAAAAAGAAAAACACAGCGGCCAATTTTGGGTCATCATCCTATTCTTCCTTTTCCTGGTTGTCTTCGTCGTCTGGGCATACAACAGCCCTGTCGAAGAAGTGACCCGCGGCAACGGCAACATCATTCCCAGCAGCCGTGAGCAAGTCATCCAAAGCCTCGACCCCGGCATCGTAACCGAAATTATGGTTAAAGAAGGCGATATGGTCGAGAAAGATCAGATTCTGATGAAACTCGACGACACACGCAGCTCCGCCGTTTTACGAGAAAGCGAAGCCAAAGTCGAAAACCTCGAAGCCACCGTCGCCCGCCTTAAAGCCGAAGCCTACGGCACCAAGCTCTCCTTCCCTGACAGCGTGGGCCCTGAACTCCGCCGTCGCGAAATCGCCGCCTACAAAGCACGCCGTCAAGCCATGACCGACGCCGTCAGCGGCCTTTCCCAAAGCAAGGCCGCACTTGACCGCGAAATCGCCATTACCGCACCTATGGTTGCCGAAGGTGTGGTTTCCGAAGTCGAACTCTTAAGAATGCGCCGTGAGTCTGCCGACTTGGCCACCCAAATCTCCGAACGCCGCAACCGCTACAAAGCCGATGCCAACAACGAACTCTTGCAAGCCGAATCCGAGCTGGCGCAATCCAAAGAAAACGTTGCCATGCGGGCCGACCCGGTTGAACGCTCGCAAATCCGCGCACCTATGCGCGGCATCGTCAAAGGCATAAAAGTCACCACCATCGGCGGCGTTGTGAACGCAGGCGAAGACATTATGCAAATTGTCCCGGTTGACGACAAACTGCTGGTCGAAGCCTATATCCGTCCGCAAGACATCGCCTTTATCCGCGCAGGCCAACCTGCATTGGTTAAAGTCAGCGCATACGACTACTCCATCTACGGCGGCTTGGAAGGCAAAGTTACCCTCGTTGGCGCCGATACCGTCAGTAATTCCATGCAAAACCGTGCCAACGATCTGAAACTCGACCCGAACCAAGTCTATTACCGCGTTCTCGTCCAAACCGAAAACAATTCCCTGAAAGACAAAAACGGCAAACCTATGCCGATTATTCCGGGCATGGTCGCAACGGTGGACATCAAAACCGGTGAAAAAACCATCTTCCAGTACCTGATCAAACCGATTACGCGTATGAAACAAGCGTTGAGCGAACGCTAATCGATAAACCGATAAAAGGCCGTCTGAAAATTTTCAGACGGCCTTTGGTTTATGTTTTAAATACCTCCTTATCCGGCAGGC
Source organism: uncultured Neisseria sp. (assembly GCA_963531275.1). Taxonomy (GTDB): domain Bacteria; phylum Pseudomonadota; class Gammaproteobacteria; order Burkholderiales; family Neisseriaceae; genus Neisseria. Next base: position 7,850 of record CAUSHT010000023.1, on the reverse strand, counting down.
AAATTACTTCTCCTTAAAAGCAGTACCGACAAATGTCCTTTTCGGATTGCCGCGCTCAACTTGATAGAGTTGCGCATGCTGCTCCTGCGTAAAACTTCCTACCTGTCCAGCATGATACTCCGCCAGCTTTTGCGCCAAGAGCATTACCGCCAATTTTTTATTGGCATGCTGGCTGCGTTCGCTCTCGACCCGCACGGAAATGCCGCTTTCTTTATGGGTAGCGCGGACGGTACTCTCGGTTTTATTGACGTGTTGCCCGCCTTTACCGCCCGAACGGCAGGTTTGAAACTCGATTCCGTTTTCAGACGGCATTTCATACGTCTGTGGCATATCGGGCAAGCGGAAAACGCCTATATACCAATTTTTGCGCGGATGTTTCGGGCGGACGGGGCTGGGGCATATCCATTGAAGCGTCCCCTGCCAAGTTTGCGCCAAACTTTCGGCATTCTGCCCTGCCAATTTGAGCGTCGCCGACAAAATGCCGTGCTTATCGGCGGTTTCGGTAACAAGTTCGGCATCTATGCCTTTTGCTTGAGCTTCGGCAAGCAGCTTGCCCAAGACGAAACGGGCAAATATTCGGCATTCTGCCGGCCCTTGCGCGGTGGAAATTTGCAGATAAATCACTGGTGTATTCTGTTTCATCTTTACGCTCCACACTCGCCGCCGGTTTTATAAGTCAAAACAGGCTTAAACCGCGCGACCAATTCAATCAAACCTACGTTTTTCATGGCGGCAATAACGCTGTCGATACTTTTATAAGCCTGCGGTGCTTCTTCAAAAATCAGGGCCTTATCCTGACAAACGACTACGCTGCCAAACTCGGTCTGACGCAGGCTGTCGGCAGTGTATTTGTGCGACAGCCTGCCTTTACATTCGCCGCGCTGCCACTTCCGACCTGCGCCGTGAGCCAAGGTATTCAACGAAATTTGGCAATCTTCGGCAGGTCGGACCAGATAGCTGTAATCGCCGCGCGAGCCGGGTATCATGACCAAGCCTTTATCGGTGGGCGTTGCGCCTTTTCGGTGCAGCCAACCGATTGTGCCGTCAATCTCGGTTTGTTCCAAAAAATTATGGTGGACATCGAGCAGGCATGTTCCTTCTGCGCGCCAACGGTCGAGCATTCTGGCCGCAATCAAACGGCGGTTAAGGCTGGCAAATTCAAGGGCTGTTTGGTGTTCGGCAAGATAGGTCGCCGCCGCTTCGCCCTCTTCCGCCAAACCTTGATGCCCGAAGGCGGCAATATGGCGTTGCAAAATCTGCTGGCCCAATCCGCGCGAACCGCTATGCACCAACAGTTGCAAATGGTTTTCATCAAAATCGGGAGGAAGCAAATCGGCGCGATAAACAGTATCAACGGTTTGCAACTCGGCAAAATGGTTGCCGCCGCCAATCGTACCGACGGCAAGGCCGTCTGAAAATTGGCGCATATCGACAGCGTAGCCTAATAAATCGACCTGTTCGTCTTTATCCAATGGCGTATCGATATTGCCGAGCTGTTTGGCGAGTTTGGCAGGTTTGAGTTTGGCCGCGCGTAAATCGGTCTGCCAAAACGCCATGCCGCAACCGATGTCGTTCCCAATCAGGGCAGGATAAAAATGACGGTCGCTGAAAAATGCCGCACCAACCGGATAACCGCGACCTGCGTGTAAATCCGGCATTCCGGCAACGCGCAACATATGCGCTAATCGGGCGGTGGTTTCGAGCTGTGCGACAGCGTTGCCTTCAATCCATGTATTTGAATCGGCAATAATTTGAATATGATGGGGATAATTGCCCATGTGTTTATGCTTTCTTTAAAACGGATAGAAACCGTCAACGGCTGACAATAAATATCCACCGTCTGAGAAATGTTCAGACAGCCTGGTTTCTAGCCGATAATCGTAAGGAAAGCAGCCCGAAGCGGGCGACATGGAATGCGAAAAGCGTTATCCGAAAGTCAGACCGACGCTTGAGCTGCAAAGAATGTGATTGAGCGGATTGAAGTATTGCGTGTCATGGCTTGCTCCTTTCTTTGCATGAAAATATTAAAAACGTTCGGATTATAGAGTGTTCATTTCCAATCATGCAAACTTACTGACATCAATCTGCCAATGATGTTGCATAAATGGCAACTATTGAGAACATAATTTAGGCCGTCTGAAAACTTTTCAGACGGCCTTTGATACCCAATAATCCTTACAAAACAACGGTTGGATAAGAGCCGACAACTTTCACAAAGGAAGCGCGTTCGCCCAAAAGCTGCAAGGCTTTTTGGACATTTTCATCGCTTTGATGGCCTTCGATGTCGATGAAGAACAGGTATTCCCACAAAACCGATTTGCTTGGGCGGCTTTCAAATTTGGTCATGGAAATGCCTAATTCGGTGAAAGGTTGCAGCAAAGCAGTAACGGCACCGGCACGGTTGGGCGCGGAGACGACCAAAGAAGTTTTGTCGTTGCCGCTGCGGCCGGTTTCTTGATGCCCCATCACCAAGAAGCGCGTGGTGTTGTTCGGTTCGTCTTCGATACACTCGGCGGCAAAGCTCAACTGATAAATTTCCGCGGCGATACGTCCGGCAATGGCGGCCACATTCGGGCTGTCAGATTCGGCAACCAAACGCGCCGCTTCGGCATTGCTGGCTACGGCGATACGTTCGGCATTGGGCAGATTGCGGCCGAGCCAGTCGTTGCATTGTGCCAAGGCTTGGGCATGGGCAAAAACTTTGGTAATGCCGCCGATTTCGTGGCTGTCTTTACGCAGCAGGTTGTGATGGATACGGACAACCACTTCGCCGCAGGCTTTCAACGCGGTTACGGCCAGCAAGTCCAAAGTACGGCCCACCGAGCCTTCGGTCGAGTTTTCCACCGGCGCCACCAAATAATCGGCTTGGCGCGTTTCAACTTGTTTGAAGCAGTTGTCGATGGTGGTACACGCCATGGTGTGTGCGGCGTGGCCGAAATGTTTGATGGCTGCTTGCTGGGTAAATGTTCCCTTCGGCCCTAAATAGGCAATCGTCAGCGGACGCTCCACCGCCAAACATTCGCTCATAATCTCGCGGAACAGCCGGGTAACCGATTCGTCCGGCAAGGGGCCGCGGTTCAAATCCTGAATCCGGCGCAAAACGGCCACTTCCCGTTCAGGACGGTACACCGCGCCTGTCCCTTTCAATTCGCCGATAGCATGCGCATGACCGGCGCGCTCGTTGAGCAAACGGAGGATTTCCGCATCGATGCTGTCGATGGCATTGCGGTGCGGCAATAATTGTTCGTCTATGGATAAAGGCATAAGCTGTCTCGCAATTTTGTGGGGGATATTTTGATTTTAACATTAAAGGCCGTCTGAATTCCGTTTTCAGACGGCCTCAACACTATCTTTATCTAACTTTATCGTCTATCAGGTTTGCAAACGCCGCCAATTCCATCATAATTAAGCCTTTTGAACGACAAGGCCTATTCCATGCACTCAAACGGACTGTACACCCGTTTTCTGCCCGATGAAGAAGCAACCCTGAAACTGGGTGAAGAATGGAGCAAGCAGCTTTCCGCTCCGCTGACCATCTATCTTGAAGGCGGACTGGGTGCAGGCAAAACCACGCTGACACGCGGAATTTTGCGCGGACTGGGGCATACGGGCGCAGTCAAAAGCCCGACTTACACCATTGTCGAATCTTATCCGCTGGATACATTCACCCTCCACCATTTCGACCTCTACCGCTTTACCATGCCCGAGGAATGGGAAGATGCCGGTTTGGACGAATTGTTTGCGTCCGACAGCGTCTGCCTCATCGAATGGCCGCAGCAAGGCGGGGAATTTACGCCTCCGGCAGACATTACCATTACATTGACGTACACCGATAAGGGCAGAACCTGCACCTTTTCCGCCCACACAAACCAAGGCCGAAAAAGTTTAGAATCATGGTCAAATTAACTAGAAGACACATTCTCCGTCAAGGCACAGGACTATTTCTCACCCTCACGCCCGTGGGGGCCGCATTGGCCAAACCGGCCTCTCCTGCGCAATTCCTTGCCGTCCGCATTTGGCCGGCGCACGCCTACACACGCGTTACCCTTGAGAGCAACCACCCGATGAAATACCAACATTTTATGTTGGACAACCCCAGCCGGTTGGTCGTGGATATCCAAGGTGCGGAAATCAACAGCGTCCTACAAGGCATTTCCAGCAAAGTGCTGTCTGACGACCCTTTCATCCGCAGCATCCGCGCCGGTCAAAATACGCCCAATACCGTGCGTATCGTCATCGACCTCAAACAAAGCACCCATCCGCAAGTCTTTGCACTTGCCCCCGTCGGCAACTTCAGAAACCGCCTAGTTATCGACCTTTATCCGCACGGCGCAGATGCCAACGACCCGATGATGGCCCTGCTCAACGGCAGCGTCCCCAAACAACGTCCCAATACCAACATCGCATACGACACCCCCGCCCCTAAAAGCAATCGCGGCAGCGGCGGCAACCGCCGTCCCGTGATCATGCTCGACCCCGGCCACGGCGGCGAAGACCCCGGTGCTATCGGACCAAGCGGCCTCAAAGAGAAAAACGTCGTACTCTCCATCGCACGCGAAACCAAAAAACGTCTCGAAGCCTTGGGTTACAACGTATTCATGACGCGCAACGAAGACATCTTCATTCCCTTGGGCATCCGCGTCGCCAAAGGCCGCGCGCGCAATGCCGACGTATTTGTTTCCATTCACGCCGATGCCTTTACCAGCCCGTCCGCACGCGGTACCGGCGTGTACATGCTCAATACCAAAGGTGCGACCAGCTCGGCAGCGAAATTCCTGGCTCAAACCCAAAACAACGCCGACGCCATCGGCGGTATTCAGACCAGTGGCAACCGCAACGTCGACAACACGATTTTAGACATGACCCAAACCGCAACCCTGCGCGACAGCCGCAAACTCGGCCATTTGGTGCTGACCGAATTGGGTAAGCTCAACCAACTGCACAAAGGCCGCGTTGACGAAGCCAACTTTGCCGTCCTTCGCGCTCCGGACGTTCCGTCCATTTTGGTGGAAACCGCCTTCCTCTCCAACCCTACCGAAGAGCGGCTGCTCGGCAGCGAATCATTCCGCCAACAATGCGCCCAAGCCATTGCATCAGGCATTCAAAAATACATCAATACCGCCGTTTTACGACGCGGATAATGACTTTATGAAACAAAGGCCGTCTGAAAATTTTTCAGACGGCCTTATCTTTTCAAGCAATCTATTTAACCGCACTTCCCTACCGCAGCCGGATAGACGGACACCTTCGTCTGCGTCAATGCAAACAAGTTTTCCAACTGCATTTGCGCCTGACGGTTGGCATGTTCCAAAATCTCAGCCTTGCACGCGCTTTGCAACACCTGCCGTCTCGCCTCTTCCTGCACTGTCTTAAATACCGACTTATCCATAGGCAGCAAATTAAACGAGCCGGTCTGAATATCGTACACTTCGATATTTTCCAAATCCACGCTCAAAATTTCCACCGCCGGCAGGCTGATTAAGACCTTGTCGTCAACAATATTGACATTGTCCGCGCCTAATTTATCCAAGTCCAAACCGGCCAACACCTTACCGCGCACAATAAAAATACCGCTTTGCGAATCCTGCCACAGCCTGCGCCAATCCCCTTTTTTCTCCGTACGGATAATCGTATCGATATAAAACGCCGTACTTTCCAAGCGGTTCATCTGCTTAATCTGCATCAAAACCCCTTCACGGGACAAAACCTGATGTTCTTCGTTCTGACCATGCAGGGCATAAAACCAGCCGCCCGCAGCCGTCAGCGCACACAACACCAGCACGACCAATCCGCGCCCAAGCATTTTCATTTCAAACATCCCCCGTTAAAATAATCATCAAAACATTCCCCATATTCTCCCAAAACCATCAATTTCAAGCCATATTCAGGCCGTCTGAAACAATAAATTTCATTACCAAAAAGTAATAAAAAATCCCCGCAAACAAAGTTTGCCTTTTGGTAAAGACAAGACTACAATCCATTACACACAATTCAACTTCATCCCATTATGAATACCACCGACCTGCGCCGCCACAACCTGCGGCAATGGATAACACAACACCACAACGGCCAGCAAACCAAGTTTGCCCAAGCCATCGCCATCAACCAAGGCGAGCTGTCCGCCCTGCTGAAAAACAAATCTTTCGGCGAGAAAAAAGCCCGAAAAATCGAGCAGGCAGCCAATATGCCCGACATGTGGCTGGATCAAGACCATCAAGACCGCCACACCCCCACCATCAGCCAAGAAAGAAATACCATGTCCCACATCTCCACCATCCCTGAAATCCTAGCAGACATCAAAGCCGGCAAAATGGTCATCATCACCGATGCCGAAGACCGCGAAAACGAAGGCGACTTGCTGATGGCCGCCCAATTCGTTACCCCAGAAGCCATCAACTTCATGATTAAAAACGCACGCGGCCTGGTCTGCCTGCCGATGGACGGCGAAATGGTCGAAAAACTCGGCCTGCCCATGATGACCCAGAAAAACGGCGCGCAATACGGCACCAACTTTACCGTCTCCATCGAAGCCGCCCACGGCATTACCACCGGCATTTCCGCCGCCGACCGCGCCCTGACCATTCAAACCGCCGTTTCCCCATCCGCCAAACCCGAAGACATCGTCCAACCCGGCCACATCTTCCCACTGCGCGCCCAAAAAGGCGGCGTACTCGTCCGCGCCGGACACACAGAAGCCGGCGTTGACTTGGCACAAATGAACGGCCTGATTCCCGCCGCCGTCATCTGCGAAATCATCAACGACGACGGCACCATGGCGCGTATGCCCGAACTGATGAAATTCGCCGAAGAACACAACCTCAAAATCGGTACCATTGCCGACCTCATCGAATACCGCAGCCGTACCGAAAGCCTGCTTGAAGACATGGGCAACGCGCCCGTACAAACCCCGTGGGGCGAGTTCCAACAACACGTTTACGTCGACAAACTCTCCGGCGAAACCCACCTCGCCCTTGTCAAAGGCACACCTTCCGCCGAAGAAGAAACCCTCGTCCGCGTCCATGAACCCTTCAGCGTTATGGACTTCATCCAAACCAACCCACGCCACTCATGGTCGCTGCCCAAAGCCCTTGAGCGCATCCAACAAGCCGAAAGCGGCGTAGTCATCCTCCTGCACCGCACCGAAGACGGCGCCACCCTGCTCGACCGCACCCTGCCCAAAGGCGCCAACCAAGCCTACAAATGGGACAGCAAAAGCTACGGCATAGGCGCACAAATCCTCGCCGGCCTCAACGTCAAAAAACTGCGCGTCCTCGGCCAACCGTCATCCTTCACCGGCCTCACCGGCTTCGGCCTCGAAGTCGTCGGCTTTGAAGAAGCTGAAAAATAATCTTGCTTGATTGATTTTCAAAACAAATGAAACAAAAGGCCGTCTGAAAGTTTTCAGACGGCCTTTTCATATCTCTATTTATCTGAATATGATCCAAATAAAATCACGATAAAAAAGACTATTTATTAGATTATTTCAATAATGATAAGAATAATCAATTATTAGATAAATATTAATAATATTTAAAAATTTTATGTTTTTTATATAAAAGAGTATTTTAACCTCTTATATTAAATTCTTATTATATTAAATTCTTAACAAAGAGAAACTATGCCTGCTTTTACTCCCAAACCCAAAATAATTATTCTCAGCCTTGCCAGCGCATTCAGTACATTAACCGTTGCTAATGTCATCGAAACCTCAGCTCAACCCGAACAATACCAAGAATTGGATACCGTTGTTGTCAGTGGCAAACGTACCAACGACCAAAAAGGCGCGGACGACGTATATTACAAAAACGTCTCCAACGCCTACGTCGGCAAAGAATACCTCGAACGCTACC
>CAUSHT010000022.1:0-14674 GCA_963531275.1 uncultured Neisseria sp. | reverse complement strand
CTCCCGGTCAACGTTTGAAACTGATTGGTAGCTAATATTAGCTTTAAAACAAAGGCCGTTTGAAAGATTCAGACGGCCTTTTTCTTGATGATAGATAATCAAGTTAATGTTTGATGACAAACAGAATAGCCTTCTCTTTAAGATAAAAATATTTTTTGAAAATTACTGTATAAAAAAAGAGTGTGTAAAAACACACTCTCTTCTTCAAACGAATTGTCGTCAAACTCTATGCTTAATACCCTTATCCAAACATATGAATTCCGTAAAATATATTCCTATGCCGGTGAAAAAGCATCACAGAAAAAGGCATCTTCTGGTAAAGCGCATTTTTGAGTCAGTAAACCATGTGCACTTTCGGTCATCTCTGGTGATCCGCAAGCATAAACTTCATATTGGCCCAAATCAGGATAATTTTGCGCAGCAACATCTTGCACATAGCCATTCTCCCCTTTCCACTCAGAATCAGGCTTAGAAAGAACCGGCGAGAATTTCGCATTTTTCAGACGACCTATTAATGCTTCTGCTTCTTCCAATGCATACAGATCCACCTGTTGACGTGCTCCCCAGTAAAAATGAACCTGACGCTCGCTATTCTGACGAATCAAATCAAGCAAAATACTGCGAATAGGGGCATAACCTGTACCCGTTGCCAACAAAATCATCGGTTTATTGCTGTCTTGTTGCAAAGTGAATGTACCTAATGGCCCTTTGACACGGACAATGCCTTTCTCTTTGATTTTAGGCTCTGCCCCAAAAATCATTTCTGAGCATACGCCGTTTTCACGTTTGCGGATATGCAGTTCCAAAATGCCTTCTTGATCAGGCGAATTGGCGATTGAATAGCTGCGGCTGATATTGCCGGGAAGCAGCAAATCAATATATTGCCCGGCATAAAATGCAAATGGCGGCGCTTTAGGCAAAGCCAGTTTGAGCAAAGCAACATCATGTTTGATTTCAATGTTTTCAATACGTGCTGGCAATGTACGTACCGGCAAAGCATTTTGATTAAAACCCGGCACATTGATTTTGAGGTCGCTCTTCGCAGTGGTACAGCACAATAACACTTTGCCCTGTGCTTTTTCTTCTTCACTGATGGCTTTATCAATATGCTTGCCCATTTCAAATTCGCCACTAATCAACTCGGCCTTACACTGCCCGCAGGCACCGCTTTTGCAAGAATGAGGCAAATTTAAATTCTGACGGGTTGCGGCAGCAAGAACAGTTTCGTCCTCATTCGCCGTAAATGTAGTTTGATCTGGTAAGGTAATGGTATGTGTCATGGTATTTAGAATAAATTTATTATCAAAAACAAAGGCCGTCTGAAAATAAAACCTGTTTTCAGACGGCCTGTCCTATCTATCAAGCCAATTTGGCTTTAATCAACTCTTGAACCTGAGCCGGATTAGCCTTGCCTTTACTTGCTTTCATCACTTGGCCGACAATCGCATTTAAGGCTTTTTCATTACCGGAACGGAATTGCTCAATGGCTTTCGCATTGTTTGCCAACACTTCATCCACCATCGCTTCAATTGCGCCAGTGTCAGTAATCTGTTGCAAACCATGTTTTTCGATGATTTCGGCAATACCTGCTTCAGGCTCGGCCCACATCGCTTCAAAAGCTTTTTTCGCCAGTTTGCTGCTCAATGTTCCGTCCGCAACTTTGGCAACCAACTCGGCAAGACGTGAAGCCGTAATCGGGCTTTCAGCCAATTCCAAACCTTCTTTGTTCAAGGTGGCGGCAAGCTCGCCGTTCATCCAGTTCGCCGTTAATTTACCTTGGCCGCAGGCTTTGGCAGCTTCTTCAAAATAGGCAGCTTGAGCACGGCTGGCAGTCAACAGGCGCGCATCATAGTCGGACACGCCGTAATCGGCAACAAAACGCGCCGCCATTTCATGCGGCAACTCAGGCATTTGCTCTTTTGCCTTTTGCAATTGGCCGTCTGAAATAATGACCGGCAGCAAATCCGGATCTGGGAAATAGCGGTAATCGTGCGCATCTTCTTTCAAACGCATCACACGGGTTTCGCCTTTTTCAGGGTCAAACAGCATGGTTGCCTGCTGTACTTTACCGCCGTCTTCCAAAATTTCGATTTGCGCTTCCACTTCATAATTGATGGCTTGCTCCAAGAAGCGGAAAGAATTGAGGTTTTTGATTTCACGGCGCGTACCGAATTCAGCCTGGCCTTTTGGACGTACAGAAACGTTGGCATCAACGCGGAACGAGCCTTCCGCCATATTGCCGTCGCAAATATCCAGCCAAGTTACCAAACCGTGCAATGCTTTAGCGTATGCCACGGCTTCGGCTGCGGAACGCATTTCAGGCTCGGAGACAACTTCCAATAAAGGCGTACCGGCGCGGTTTAAGTCGATACCGGTTGCACCGTTCAAACCTTCATGTACGGATTTACCCGCATCTTCTTCCATGTGCGCACGGGTAACATTGATGGTTTTAACCTCGTCGCCCACTACGATTTCCAATTTGCCATGCTCAACAATCGGCAAATCCAACTGACTGATTTGATAGCCTTTGGGCAAATCAGGATAGAAATAGTTTTTACGGTCGAACACGTTTTTCTGATTGATTTTCGCATCCAAAGCCAAACCGAGTTTGATGGCTTTTTCGACGACTTCGCGGTTCATTACCGGCAATACGCCCGGCAACGCACACTCAACCACGCTGGCATGGGCATTAGGCTCGGCACCGAATGCAGTGGATGCGCCGCTGAAGATTTTGGATTGGGTGTTGAGTTGGACGTGGATTTCCAGTCCGATTACGGTTTCCCAAGTCATAAGGGTCTTTCTGTCGAAAAAAAGTTAATCGGTTAAATGAATGATTCGTTTTCAGACGGCCTGAATAAAAAACATAACAGGCCGTCTGTAAGATAAGTTTATTTCCTGCGGCGTTGGAAACCGGGCAGTTGCCAATGGAAACGGTATGCAGTCAGGCGAAACAACAAGCCGCCGGCAAAGAGCAGGTTTAACGTAAAAATATTAATCCAGCCCAAACGCCCGAACAGATAAATCAGTCCGCCAATCAAAATGGCCACGCTGCCGTAAAGGTCGGTACGCAAAATCATCGGCACGTCATTGACCAAAATATCGCGTGCAATACCGCCGCCAACGGCAGTCACAAAAGCCAAAGAAATAACGCCGAACAGATTAAGCTGCAAAGCCATGCCGATTTGTGCGCCGGTAATACTGAACGCAGCCAAACCGATGGCATCGGCAATAATAAAGGCAGCGGCCAAGTAGGTGCTGCGATAGCGTTGCACCCTTACCAACCATGCAATGGCCAGTGTGGCAAACACAACAATCAGCGCATCGGTTTGCAAAAACACTTGCGGAATCCGGCCGACCAAGCCGTCGCGTATCATGCCGCCGCCGACAGCCGTCAGTAACGCGGTAATGACGACACCGAGTACATCCAATCGCTTGTTGTAGCCGACCAAATAGCCGGAAATGGCAAACGCGGCTGTCCCAATGATTTGGATGAAGTCGGTTGTATTCATAACATGTATTACTCGTCAGATGATAGTTCAATTTGTAGATGCTAAAACATTTCTTATTTGCATTTCTATTTCATCTAACATCTGATAACGCTTACGATACATAGACCGTTTTTTGCTTTCAATTTCCTCAAAATCCTTACGTACCGGCTCTTTTGGCAGATGCCATAATCCATCAACACCTTTTCGGGCACCATGCTCTTGCCAAAATTGGTCATAATTCATTTTGACACGTTTCTTTAAGCGCCAACGTAGCTTAACTTGCCTATCTTGTGTAATACCAATCACACCTTCCAGCTTTAGTGCAATAGCAAAATATTGCAATGTATGCACCATCAGTTGCTGAGGACGCAATCCATGCAGTCTCTTAGTTAAGCTCCGGACTGTATCTTTTGCCTCTTCTCCTGCAGGCCCCTGAAGAGAGGCGGCAAGCAGCATATTATTTACAAAGGCAAAAGTTGCCATATACAGCCGTTTCCCGCCGTCTTCCCGCAAAGAAAGAGACCACATTCCCTCATCGACACAATTGTCATTTCGGTTAAGCCAAATCTCAAGGCCGTCTGAAGGTTTTGCCAAAACAATATGAAAGGAACGGGTTTTCATACCCATTACTCTTTCTTTTCCAAACAGCTTTTCTGCAGCCTCAAAATCTGACTGCATAATTTTTAATCTATCGGCACCACTAAATTGTTTATCAACAAATTCATGTATCAAAGGATAGGCATCTTGAGGCATTTGACTAAAAAAACTTTGGCATATTTTCGAAGTATTTACAAACTGCTCAAATGCCTTAATTTCTTTACGATACCACAATGTCCTCAATGTAAATTTTAAATGCTGCGTTTTAAACTTTGGCGCATTCTGATAAACAGTTTTAAATCTTGGAAAAGAAAACTTTTCAGGCATATAGACTCCCCGCCCTTATTCCGGTGCTTTAGTATGCCAATCGCTGTTCAGTTGAACTTGATGTGCGGCGCCCAGAATTTTTGCTTCGGAGAAATAGTTGCCGATAAATTGCACACCAATCGGCAGACCGTTTGTACTGAAACCGGCAGGCAGGGTCAGTGCAGGCAAACCGGCAAGGTTCACGGCGATAGTGTAAATATCGGATAAGTACATTTGCACAGGGTCGTGAATGTCGCTGCCGAGTTTCGGCGCGGCAGTCGGTGCAGTCGGTGCCAAAATGAAATCACATTGACCAAAGGCCGTCTGAAAATCATTGGCAACCAGACGGCGCAGTTTTTGCGCTTTCAGGTAATAAGCATCGTAGTAACCATGGCTCAATACATAAGTACCGATCATGATACGGCGTTTAACCTCGCTGCCGAAACCTTCGGCACGGGTGTTGCTGTACATTTCTTCCAAGTCGCCGAATTGCGCCGCACGATGGCCATAACGTACGCCGTCGAAACGGGACAAGTTGGTACTTGCTTCCGCAGAGGCGAGAACGTAATAAGCGGGAATCGATAATGATGTTTGTGGCAGGGAAACTTCAACAGTCTCCGCGCCTTGAGCTTTAAGCAAATCAATAACGCTTTGCAAGGCCGTCTGAACATCGGCATCCGCACCTTCGCCGAAATACTCTTTAGGCAAACCGATTTTCAAACCTTTAAGCGGCTTGTCCAAATCACGGGTGTAGTCTTCTTTGTCACGCTCTAAACTGGTGGAATCCCGCTCGTCAAAGCTGGCCATGGCGTTCAACAAAATCGCGCAGTCTTCGGCGGTTTGCGCCATAGGGCCGGCTTGGTCGAAGCTGGAAGCATAGGCAACCATACCGAAACGTGAAACCGTACCATAAGTCGGTTTGATGCCGGTAATACCGCAATGCGATGCAGGCTGACGGATAGAACCGCCGGTATCCGAACCTAAGGCAGCCGGTGCCAAACGCGCTGCAATCACGGCAGCCGAACCGCCTGACGAACCGCCGGGAACATGTTCAAGATTCCATGGGTTTTTGGTTGGGCCGTAGAACGAAGTCTCATTAGTCGAACCCATGGCAAATTCGTCCATATTGGTACGGCCAAGAGTGACCATGCCTGCATCCAACAGGTTTTGTACGACAGTAGCAGTATAAGGAGAGACAAAGTTATCCAACATTTTGGAACTGCATGCACTGCGCCAACCTGTTTGGCAGAAAATATCTTTGTAAGCAACCGGCACACCGGTCAAAGCCGTTGCATTACCGGCCGCGATACGCGCATCGGCTGCTTTGGCCTCAGCAAGAGTCTTATCTTGATCGATGGTTACATAGCCATTGATGGCAGGATTTTTCGCAGCAATAGCGGCCAAATATTCGGTCGCCAATTCGACTGCGGAAATTTGTTTGGATTGCAGCAGGCTGCTGGCTTGTTTGAGCGTGTAAGCGGTCATTGTGCCGTACTTTCTATAAAACAGTTTTTGCTTTCAAAACAGATATTGAAAACATCCGTTTAAATCAATAAATCGGGCCGTCTGAACAAAGTATCCTTTCAGACGGCCTTGCAATAGGGGCTTGCCGATAAGCAAAGGCCGTCTGAAACCTTATTCTTCAATCACTTGAGGAACGATATACAGGCGGTTGCGCACTTCGGGAGCAACAGCCTGATATTCGGCAGCATGATCAGTTTCAGTCACTTTATCTTCGCGCAGGCGCAAAGCGGCTTCGTGCGGATGCGCCATGGGTTCGATGCCGTCGGTATTGACGCTTTGCATGTTTTCAACCATGGCGAAAATGTCGTTCAACTCGGCAAGCGTTTTGTTTTTTTCTTCGTCCGTTAAAGTGAGGCGCGAGAGTTTTGCGATTTTTTCCACATCATTTAAGCTTAAAGCCATAAAAAATCCTTGTCTGATAGCAATGCCTCTTGGGTTTGGGGTATCATTGCATTTCGTCTTCTATGAAGCGAAGAATTATAACCGAAAACCAAACAGGTTGGCATGGTGTTTTGATTCAGACGGCCTTTTAAGGGCGCATTTATCCATCTAAAACCGTGTACCTGTTTTTCTTAATTTTAAATAATGCTAAACACATCCGGGCTGGGCCGGAATTTCAGGTATCCTATGTTTCGTCTTTTATCTCGTTTCCTCTCCAATGATATTGCCATCGACTTGGGCACGGCCAACACACTGATTTTTGTACGCGGCAAAGGGATTGTTTTGGATGAGCCGTCCATGGTTGCGATTCAATCCGGCGCAGGCAATAAAAGTAAAATTATGGCAGTGGGCACGGAAGCCAAAAAAATGCAGGGCCGTGCGCCGCGCAATATCGAAATCGTCCGCCCGATGAGGGACGGCGTGATTGCCGATTTTGTGATTACCGAACGTATGCTGGGTATGTTGATTAAAAAAGCCACCGAAGGACGGTCTTTGGTTCCGCCTCGTGTGGTTATCTGTGTTCCTGGCAGCTCTACCCAAGTGGAACGTAAAGCAATTTTGGATTCCGCATTTGCTGCCGGCGCGGCAAGCGTGCATTTGATTGAAGAACCGATGGCCGCCGCTTTGGGCGCAGGCTTGCCGATTGAAGATGCGGCAGGTTCGATGATTGTTGATATTGGCGGCGGTACGACCGAAATCGGTATTCTGTCACTGGGCGGCATGGCCTATTCTGCTTCTGTCCGCGCAGCCGGCGACGAATTCGATAAAAGCATCATCCATTACCTGCGCCGCCATCGCGGTGTCTTGATTGGCGAAGCTACGGCAGAAGAATTGAAGAAACAAATCGGCTCTGCATCGGGCTTTGAAACAGAAACAGCCATGCGCATTAAAGGCCGCGATCTGGCCGAAGGTACCCCTAAATCCTTGGCGGTTACTTCAGATGAAATCCGTGAAGCATTGAGTGAAACGGTAAATCAAATCATCCGTGCCGTCCGTCTGGCTTTGGAACAGGCTCCGCCCGAACTGGCCGGCGACATCGCCGACCGCGGCATTATGCTGACCGGCGGCGGTGCACTTCTGCACGGTATCGATACCGTCTTGGCCGATGCAACCGGTCTACCCGTCGGCATTGCCGACCAGCCTCTGAACTGCGTCGCCTATGGCGCCGGTAAGGCTTTGGACTATATCGGCAAATGGGATACCGTGTTTACGGAAAACCCATAAGGTAGATGGCTATGGAACGCTCTTCTTTGCGCTTTGACGAGGCAAAAGGCCCTAAGCTGTTGCCTCGTTTTGTCGTTTATGTCGCCCTGGCTGCCGGCCTGATGGTGGCAGATTATCGCTTTTCATTGATGCAGCCTGTGCGTGCGGCGGTAATGCCCATGCTCTATCCTGCTCAATGGCTGGCCAATCAACCCGTTCAACTTTATCAATATTTTGCCGATCTTTCCCAATCCAAATCCGAGCTTTTGGAACAAAACCGCCGGCTTTTGGAAGAAAATGGCCGTCTGAAAATCGATTTGCAGCGGGATAAAGTCAATACAGATGAATTGCGCGAATTGAAAAAACTGTACGGCTTGCAACAAAAAGGCATCCACAACGTTATTGGCGCGGAAGTCATTTCCAATGGCAAAGATCCGCTTTCCGAAAGACTGATTATCGGCAAAGGCAGTCAAGACGGCTTGAAAGTTGGCGATGCGGTCATCGATCAAAGCGGTTTGATCGGCCTGTTGACACAAGTCCATACACAAAGCGCGGAAATCGAGCTGATCTCAAGCGGACAAAGCATTGTCCCTGTAGCCGTCAGCCGCACCGGCGAACGTAATTTGGCATACGGCAATGGCAGCGGTTTGGATTTACGCTATTTCCCAACCGGCTCGGACTTGAAACCCGGCGATGTTCTGCTGACTTCCGGCTTGGACGGTACTTATCCGGCGGGGATTCCCGTTGCGACCGTCAGCAAGGTTGTTCGTGCATCGGGAACGCCTTATTACGATACGCAACTGACGCCTTTGGCCGCTTTACGCAGCAGCCGTTTTGTCTTGGTACTTTCTTCCGCCCCTTCTTCCCCACGCTGATTTCATGAACGATTTTGACGATTCTTACCGTGCAGTACCGCTGCACATCATGGCGGCCAGTCTCATCGTAATGATGATACTGGACTTTATGCCGTTTTCCTTTGACGAATTCTTCTGGCTGCCTGAAATGACGGCACTGATGTTGCTGTATTGGACATTACACCAGCCGCAACGTGCAGGCATGGGACTGGCTTTTGCCATCGGTCTGATTGTCGATGCAGCAACCGCCGCAACTTTGGGCCTGCACGCCCTGTCTTACGTCGTGATGACTTATTTCATCTTAAACCGACGCCGCCAAATCATGCTTTATGGCCACATTATGCAATTGGCCGCTGTCTTGGCTGCGTTATTGCTCAATCAGGCCGTTTTAACTGCTGCCCGTCTGTTCCTCAATCATCAGGTCATCACTTTGCAAGGCTTTGTTGCCCCATTTGTCGGTGCATTGCTTTGGCCGATACTCAGCCAGCTGATGCTGATTGTGACCCGTATTTACCGCGCGCACTGAAAAGATGAAACCGATTCTTCCACGCCGTCTTTCCGGTGGTCAACATACCCAAAAACCTTCCGCTCAGGCAGCACAAGCCGATGCCCTATTACGCCTGCTCGTTGCTTTTATCCTGATTGTCATCTTCTTTTCCATCTTGCTGGCGCGGTTCTTTTACTTGCAAGTGACTCAACACAATGAGTTTTCCGGTCAGGCATCGAGCAACCGCATCACCCTGATTCCAACGCCGCCCGTACGCGGTGAAATCGTCGACATCAACGGCATTCCTTTGGCCAAAAACTATCCCGTCTTTTCGCTTGAAGTTATTCCCAGCCGCATCGAAGGCAAGATGGAAGATGTCATTGAAGCATTGAAAAAATACGTCGATATCACGCCGACAGATTTAAAACGCTTCAAAAAATACCGCGAAAGCTATCGAAAATTTGAAAATATCCCGCTCAAACTCAGGCTGAGCGATGAAGAGGCCGCCCGTTTGTCCGTACATCTGCGCGAATTCAAAGGCGTAGAGGTCAATTCACGCACATTCCGCGAATATCCTTATGGCAAGCTGACTTCCCATTTTTTAGGCTACATCGGCCGTATAAGCGATAAAGACAAAGAAATGCTGGAAGAAGAAGGCCTGACCGCCCTCTACCGCGGCAGTACGCATATCGGCAAATCCGGCTTGGAAAAATATTACGAACACCAGCTTCATGGTGTTCCAGGCTATCAGGAAGTCGAAAAAGACGCTTATGGCAACATCGTCCGTGTATTGAAAAATGTCCCGTCCAAAATGGGGCAAACCTTGCGCCTAGGGATGGATATCCGTATGCAGCAGGAAGCCGACCGAATCTTGGGCGACCGCCGTGGCGCATTGGTGGCCATCAATCCGCAAGACGGTACTGTTTTAGCTTTTGTTTCCAAGCCTTCCTTCGATTCCAACCTCTTTATTGACGGAATCGACAGCGACACTTGGAAAATGCTGAATGACGATTGGAAAAAGCCTTTAATCAACCGCGTTACCCAAGGCCTTTATCCGCCGGGTTCTACATTCAAACCCTTTATGGGCATGGCCTTATTGGAAAGCGGCAAAATCACTCAAAACACAATTGTCCCCGCCCCCGGCGCATGGAGCATACCAGGTAGCCGCCATATTTTCCGCGACTCTGTCCGCAGCGGTCACGGCTCGGCCAACTTGAGCAAAGCCATTCAAGTATCGTCTGATACTTTCTTCTATCGTCTCGGCTATGAAATGGGTATCGATAAAACCTCTCCGTATCTGGCGCAATTCGGTTTCGGCCAGAAAACCGGCATTGATCTGCCCAGCGAATACACAGGCGTTTTGCCCAGCCGCGAATGGAAAGCCAAACGCTTTGCCAAATCTTCCGACCCGACTGCCAAAGAATGGCGCGCCGGCGAAATGGTTTCCGTCAGTATCGGCCAAGGTTACAATGCCTACACGCCTTTGCAAATGGCACATGCGACAGCATCTCTGGCCAATGACGGTGTCGTCCATCAGCCACATTTGGTCAAAGAAGTATTGGATTTCGGCGCGCGCAAAATTACCCGCATCAACCCCAATCCCGAGCGTCAAATTCCGTTTAAAGCCGACAACTTCGAATACGTCAAACGCGCAATGGAAAAGGTATTGAAACCGGGCGGTACGGCTCACCGTATCGGTGGAGGACTCGCTTATACGATGGGCGGTAAAACCGGTACTGCCCAGGTCGTACAAATCAAACAGGGCGGCCACTACAATGCCGCAGCCCTGCGCGAACAACACCGCGACCACGCATGGTTTATCTCGTTTGCGCCATTGGAAAAACCTGAAATCGCCATTGCCGTTATTTTGGAAAACGGCGGCTGGGGTGCGTATGCCGCGCCATTGGCTCGTGAAATGACTGATTTTTATATGCTTCACGTCAAGCCGCAACAGTTTTCAGACGGCCTTGAAACAGATTTGACCCAAACTGAAAAAACTGATAAACATCAGCCTATTACCAGCATTTTCCAATCCGCCTACGGACTGACTCCGACAAGCCCTGCCCCACAGCCGGAGGTTCACCATGAATAACACATCAGCGTGGAAAACATTCAAATCCACCATTGCAGCCCCGATTGACCCTTGGCTGTTTTTTGCCATGCTCGCCATCTACATCATGAGCCTATTCCTGCTCTATTCTGCAGACGGGCAAGAGTTCGGCCAATTGGAAAACAAAACCATCCATACCGTTTTGGGCTTTGCCCTTTTATGGATTATCGCCGTATTCAAGCCGCAAACGGCTGCCAAAGTTGCCCTGCCTGTTTACATTGTCGGCGTATTACTGCTGATTGGCGTTGAAGTCGCTGGCGTTACCGTCAACGGCTCAACCCGTTGGCTGAGTCTCGGCTTTACCCGTATCCAACCTTCCGAAATCATGAAAATCGGCATCCCCATGACTGTCGCGTGGTATTTCCAACGCTATGAAGGCCGTCTGAAATGGATACATTATATTGTCGCCCTCGTGCTGATTCTTGTTCCTGTCGCCCTGATTTTGAAACAGCCCGACCTCGGTACGGCAGCACTGATTATGGCTTCGGGTATTTTTGTCATCTTCTTTGCCGGACTGCCTTGGAAGGCCATTTTTGCTGCTATTATTGCCTTTGTGGCCGCCTTGCCGCTCTTGTGGAACTACGGCATGCACGACTATCAGAAAACCCGCGTCCTCACCCTGCTCGACCCAACCAAAGACCCGTTAGGCGCAGGCTACCACATCATCCAATCCATGATTGCCATCGGCTCGGGCGGCGTATGGGGTAAAGGCTGGCTCAACGGTACGCAAACCCATTTGGACTATATTCCCGAATCAACAACTGACTTTATTTTCGCAGTATTCGGCGAAGAATTCGGCCTGATTGGCAATATCCTTTTACTGCTGGTTTACCTCATCATTCTGGCACGCGGATTGTGGATTGCCGCGCAAGCTCAATCCCTTTACAGCCGTACTTTGGCAGGCGCGTTGACCATGACCTTTTTCTGCTATGCCTTTGTAAACATGGGCATGGTCAGCGGTATTTTGCCCGTTGTCGGCGTCCCACTTCCCCTGGTCAGCTACGGCGGTACGGCTACACTTTCCATCATGGTGGTACTAGCCCTGTTGATGGGTATTGCCAATGAACACAAAAACCTCCGCCGTCGTAATATAGACAACGACGACCTAACTGCAAGCAAGGAATAATATGGAATTAGGTGTAGAAATCGGCAAACTTCTCGTTGCACTTCTTGTACTGATCAACCCCTTCAGCGCGCTCTCGATTTATCTTGACCTGACACAAAACCACAGCACCAAAGAAAAGCGCAGAATCGCGCGTACTGCCGCATTGGCTGTTTTCATCGTGATTGTCGTCTTTGCACTGGGCGGCGGTATCTTGTTGAAAGTACTCGGCATCAGCGTCGGCTCCTTCCAAGTCGGCGGCGGTATTCTGGTTTTGCTGATTGCCATCTCCTTAATGAACGGCAACGATAATCCTGCCAAGCCCAAAATCGACCCCAATTCAGAAGAGCATCACCATGAGCAACAAGTCCGCCGCAATGAAAAAGCCATTGCTGTCGTACCCATTGCCATTCCGATTACCATCGGCCCCGGCGGTATCTCTACCGTCATTATTTACTCCTCTGCCGCCAAAAATTACAGCGATATTGCCCTGATTATCATCTCCGGCTTTCTGGTCAGCCTGATTTGCTATCTCATCCTGATCGTTGCCGGACGCATCAGCAAACGCTTGGGCACGACCGGCCTGACCATCCTCAACCGCATCATGGGCATGATGCTTGCCGCCATTTCCGTAGAGATTATTGTTGCCGGCTTAAAATCTATTTTCCCCCAGCTGGTCGCTTGAAGTACAATCATCACAATAAAAGGCCGTCTGAAACGTTTTCAGACGGCCTCATAAAAACATAAAAACAAAGGAGCCAACCATGTTTCACAGCACCCATGTCTTCACCGGAGAAACCATTTACCGCCGACCGGCGCAAAGCTATGCCGAGTTCACCGAAGAATTAAACCGCCTCCAAACCCTTCAACAAACCTTCGCCCAATCAAGCATTACCGAGCGCACCGCCCTCTTACAGCAATTTGCCGACAGCCTTACCCAAAACCAAGAACGCCTTGCCGAAATGGTTTGCGAAGAAGTCGGACGCTGCCTGCACGAATGTCGTGCCGAAATCAGCAAATCCATCGAGCTTATCCGCTACTACGTCCGTCTTGCCCCCGAACTGCTTGCCCATAAAACCATCGCCACCCAAGCCAGCCTCAGCCAGGTCCGCTTCGAGCCTTTGGGCGTTGTTTTAGCGGTCATGCCGTGGAACTATCCTGTTTGGCAGATTTTACGATTTGCCATTCCAGCCCTTTGTGCCGGCAATGCCTGCACGGTCAAACCTGCGCCCAGTGTCGCCCGCGTCAGCGAAACCCTCTTTGACCTTGTCCCCAAAGGTTTACCGCTTATCGGCGCATGGTTGAGCCATGAAGACACGCTTAAAGCCATTGAAGATACCGATGCCATGGCATTTACCGGTTCGACCCATACCGGCCGCCTGCTGGCCGCCCATGCAGGCAAACATCTGAAAAAAACCGTCCTTGAACTGGGCGGCAGCAATCCGTTTATCATCCTGCCCGATGCCGATCTGCAACGTGCAGCCATCGATGCCTGCTATTCGCGCTTTCGCGATGCCGGACAATCCTGCAATGCCGCCAAACGCATCGTTGTTACCCAAGATATTGCCGAACAATTTATCCCACTCTTCCTTGCCGAGTGCGCCAAACTGCAAACCGGCAATCCCAAAGACCCGAACACCACCCTTGCCCCGCTTCACCGCAAAGACCTGCGTCAAACCGTACACGAGCAGGTTCAAGATGCGGTTGCACACGGTGCGCAATGCTTGAGCGGCGGCTATATCCCTGAGGGAGAAAGCTGGTTTTACCCTGCCACGGTATTGGATCAAGTTAACCCAAACTGCCGCGTTTGGCACGAAGAAGTCTTCGGCCCGGTTGCCATGATCTTACGCGCCGACAATCCGGATCACGCCGTCGCACTTGCCAATGACACACCTTTCGGCCTCGGTGCCTGTATCTACACAGCGGACACGGCAAGCGCATGGCAATACGCCGAAAAAATCCAAGCAGGCTCTGTCTTTATCAACCGCCACACCAGCAGCGATCTACGCCTACCTTTTGGTGGCGTCAAAGCTTCAGGTTATGGACGCGAACTATCAGAATTCGGACTATACGAGTTCGTCAACGTCAAAACCTATTGGCAAAAATAAACCGTTTCATTAACTCAGGCCGTCTGAAAAACCCGATTTCAGACGGCCTGATGTTGTTTAAAAAGCTGGCAAAAATATTGTATTTAATCCCATACAAATTCTGCAAAATCAAAGCGGCTCAAAAATAAGAAACCTATTTTAGAAAGCAATTCATATTTCCACGCCTATTTTGAATCGGCAGCTTACCATGTTCATCATTCCAACCGTTTCATTAAACCCTCTATAAAATACCCAATAAACAAAAATGCCGTCTGAAATACAACTTTCAGACGGCATTTTCAATCAAATACTACTTACCGGATTACAATTTCAAACCGGCCAGTTTAGCAGCATACGCATCCAAATCAGCGATTGGACGGGTAGCCACGCCGCTTTCCATTGCTGCTTTAGCAGTAGCTGTAGCAACGCGAGGCAACAGGCG
The DNA here is from genome assembly GCA_963531275.1 of uncultured Neisseria sp. GTDB lineage: Bacteria > Pseudomonadota > Gammaproteobacteria > Burkholderiales > Neisseriaceae > Neisseria. Next base: position 33 of record CAUSHT010000022.1, on the reverse strand, counting down.
GGAGTCGAATGGGGTAGGAATCAGGTATTCCGC
>CAUSHT010000021.1:0-14952 GCA_963531275.1 uncultured Neisseria sp. | reverse complement strand
AATTTAAAGATATTTTCACAGCGACAGGCCGTCTGAAAACAAAAAACGCCCCTGCGAAAAGCAGGAGCGTTTTTTAAGAATTCTGGCACGCCCACGAGTATAACTATCGGCACACAAAATACTTATTGGTAGTTCAAATGTTGCTTCAATTGAGCTTCCTCAAGCCATCGTAAAGCATGATGACGGTCCAGTTCTTCTCGCTCCACATTGCTATCACTACCCGCCAGGCAATGCTGACAAACGCTACCACAATCAGCTGGACAATTCAAACGGTCTAAAGCGCGACTTATGATACCGTTGATGTCATCTACAGCAGATAAAACGAAACCTGCGCCCCCTTCGGCTTTGTCGTAAATCTGAATCAAACAGCGAACGGCACCTGTTTCCAAATCTCTATCTGCTCGCACGGCATAGCCCATTTCAGTAGTTTCTATCCCCAAAAAAGCAGCAATTTCATCGCGTACAGCAACGGCAATCGTGCGGGCGGTAGTTTTATCTCCACTGCCTAGCCATGCCTTGGTTTGTGGATTTTTCAGAGCAATTTCCAATACATCGGTTGAGATATGATGGCCCAGATGGATATTGATCTGAACATTACTATTAGGACAATCTTTACTATTACTGCTAAGATCCAAACCACCACCCAAGGTTTTATGATACTCACCCAAAAATACATTAGGCAGTTCACCTGCATCAGTCATGGAATCAGCCCTACCACATCTCATGCAAACCGCAAAACCTTTTTCATGCTTGCCACTAGAGCGAAACAGTACTCTACCGTCACTACCATATCTAATTTCACCACACTCATGTTTTAGAAAGGCTACAGTTTCATCATCCAATTGTACTCTAGGAGGCTGGATAGGAACGAATGTTTGGAAGGAAACATCGTTGCTACTTTTTTCAAAAAAGTCAGTCAAAAAACCTGTTGGGGTTAGTACCGTACATTGTTCATCAAAAGGAATATTTTCACCGCAGTGAGAACATTGGATATCATTACAGCTATATTTGTAACGCGTCACGCCAGATGTACCGCAGTTTTTACAGCGCCACGCAGTATCGAAGCGTTGGTCTTCGTTTTTACCTCGTTCATCCGATTTTACCCGTAGATTGATGCCAGCAGAACGGTATACGCGCCCATCTAATACAACATCCGAACCAGGTGCGTATTCACGCAGTGCAATATCCAAACTACGACTTGGGTTTTCTTTGCGGATGAACAGATTATCTTCTCGCTCCTCTCGTTCACGGCGTAAGTCTTCCATTTTACGGATTTTCATTTCTACTATGCCAGTAGGGAAACCATAACCAGGTAGAAATGCGTTTACCGCCAGATAGCCAAGCAGGTTCTCATTTTCATGTAGTTGTTTCTCGCGATTTAAGGCTTTCTTGTATGAATCGTTGTTAGTTTGCTTAATTTTATGGTTGATATTGTGAAAATCAGCCTGCCAATTCTCTGCCAATTCCAGCAGCCGCTGTTTAGCACTTGCTTTGATACGTGTCAATGGTACTCCTTCCAAAGTAGTACCTGCCGCCAGTTTACCCAAAGCTTGGTCAATAGCAGAGCATTCTGGTGAGTTCATCCAGTCGCAAAACTGCTGCCAAACAGATTGGGTTGGATTGAAAAACCAAGCAGTATTCAGCTTAGTACGGTCTTTGCCTGTATCGCTGCGCTTGGCAAGAAATGCTGCCAATAAGAGCGAATGCATATGGCGGCTGACGATTTTTTCAGAGCTTAACGATACTTTCGGAGCAGCAATAGCAGTAGTGAACGCCCATTTTGGATTGGTAAATACACGGCGATTATGAGGATCATTTTTGCATAGTGTATAAGCTATTGCAGCTGCTTCGCTACGACGGCCTGCACGACCGGCACGTTGCAGGTAATTAGCAGGGTGTGGTGGTACATTATTCATTACCACTGCTGCCATACCGCCGATATCCACACCCATTTCCATTGTAGTAGAGCAGCTCAATACATTAATTTTCCCTTCTTTGAACATCTGTTCGTATCTGTTTAATTGTGTAGATGCAATTTGTGCTGAATGTTCCGCCGCACGATAGTAGAAACCTCCTTCTACGATTTTATCGTTCAAATTGCTCCACAAACCTTCTTGGCGCAAGTGGCCTACATCTTTATCTTGCTTCAGCAAACGACGCATTTGGCTACGACGAGGTTCAGCAGTGGCATCCTGTTTAAAACGATAATAATCTGGAATCTCAATTTTGCTGCAAAACAGTTTTTCAGACGGTATTTCCTGCCAGTTACCAGGCAAATAAGGAGACACACTGCGCAAAGTAGTGTCAATCAGGCGGTGACTTTGCGGACACAGCCACATTTCTTTTTCAGGTAACTTAAATGCTATTGCTGAAAGCGGCATTTTCCAAGCATCATCATCGGGATGTAGGATATTGCTATCAGTAGTCAATTGTTTCCACGCAGTTTTCAGCCACGAATTAATTTTGTGTTTAGCCAAAGGGTTTTGAATATCTAGACCTGTAACCGCCTGCAAAATTTTGACTGTTCGAGGCTGTTGGCCTTTATCTCGAACTTGTGGCCAAGCTCGTTTGCGCAAAGTTTGCTTTTCTCTGGTATCGGGCGGCAGCAGGGATTTTCCTGAAAAGCGTTTGCCCAACCATCGTTTTTTCTGCTCATCTAAATTGGTAAAGGAATTTTCACGGATATGAAAATCCAAAATCATTTTTAAAAATGCTTTCCAATCATCCAAATTCAGCGGCTTGCTTGGATTGTCTGCCTGATTTAAAACGCGTGTCTCTACCCAACCATCAGGCACTGTGCTGATTTTATCCAGACTAGGATAACAAATCATTGTCAAACCTAAGGTTTCCAAACTATTGGCATTTCTTGGGCGGCGGATAAATTCGCGTGCCAGTAGCAACTCTGCCAGCTTTTCTGCTCCGTTGCCACTAGGATCATTAAACATGCTGGGATTGGTTTCTCGATTGTAAGGCAGTAAATCTTGCGTCATTTCCGCTTTGTCACGCAGTGTACGGTACATATCATCCCAAGTAAGATGAGTTTTTTTACCACTAGAACCTTTCCATGCAATTTGTTCTACCAAAGCAGGATTAGCTTGCATCAGTGCAACCAACTCAGGCGGCATGGCTTCTGCTTTGCCTGTTTCCTGCACTAATACATCAAACACCATACCACGCAATTTGGAATATTCCGCTTCCTGCTGCATTTTTACCGCTATTCGCGCTGTACCTTGACGACTGTCAGTAAAAGTAATCAAGCGCCGTCCGCGCGCAGGCAACAATTGCGGATCATTTTCAGCATCACTACAAAATTCCAATACAGTCGGAACAGCGTTAGTTACATAAAACGGTGCACCTAAATATTGTCCACGATAAAACGGCATTCTTCTGTTTTCTTTGCCGCAGGCGGAACAGCAGGCATGTGGAGAATAATCCAAAGCCAACTCAAAAGTTTTACCTTGCTGTACGCCGATTTGCGCAGTTTCTTTATCGATTTTTTGTACCGTATAGCCTTCAGACTGCATATCGACTGGGGCTGCAAGCACTTTATTGCGGGATATGAATTGTAGACCATCTGAAATTGGGTTTGCGTCGTCACCACTGTCTTCTTCGTCATTAGCTGCAGGCTCAGGATTGAGTGCAAACTCATCGGTGATGTAGGTATCGCACTGCTGCAAAATACCGTCATGCTCCTGCGCCATCAAGTGCGGTGTACCGCAATCTTGGCACAACACTAATTCGTACACAGGAGCACCACAATCACATTTAGTTCTGCGGTTAAGATAAACCTGTCCAAATAGCCAGTCTTTAAGGTAACCTTCTTTTTTGCTGCAATGACGGTCAGCACACGCCCATAACCCGTGCAGCATTGATTGAAATAGATGCAAACGCAGTTTTAAAAATGGTTCAGCATTTTCAGACGGCTTTGTCTGAGTCATAACATCCAGCCAGTCTAAAACTTCACGCTGCTGTTCATAAAGGCTATCAGAAAGCAAATATGCTTGCGTTGCCTGTATCAATTGGTTCAACGTGTAAGGTTGGGTATTAGCTGTCAGACAATTACGCAGAGTAGTGGCCATTACACTTTGACAAAGGGCTTCAAAGCGTTCGGTTTCGTCCTTAATAGATGTGATATCTGCGATGCTCTGTCTACCATCGGCAACACTAATCGACAAAAAATCGCGGCTTCCAGAAACTACCAGGACATGTTCCTTTGGTACCCCAGCCAAATCAGCAAGATAGCAGCGAAGTTCGTCTGCTGCTTTGTCGGAAGCAATGGTGGCTGATGTAGCAACAAAGCGTATGTCCTCGGGCTTTTTGCCGAAAGCGTGTACTACACGGCGTAATAACAGTGCAATTTCTGCCGCCTGCGATCCGATATAACTATGTGCCTCGTCTAATACTATCCAGCGCAATGAACCTGTTTGGCGAGATTTTTCCAAAATAGGGGCATCTACTTGGCGCACCAGCATATATTCCAACATAGTGGCATTAGTAAGTAGGATAGGCGGAGGCTCTTTGCGTAGCAATTCCCGTGACAAGATTTGGTTAGGTTGATCTTTGTCACGTGTTCCAGCACTTTCTTTTGTGTTACCGTTATAAAGACAAAAGCGAATTTTGTTACCAAAAGGTTTCGTCCATGCATCCAAACGTTCCTTTTGAGAATTGATTAAAGCATTAAGTGGGTAGAGAAACAGAGCCTGAACACCGATAAGTGCTGTTTTCTCCAACGTTTGGCGACGTATCAGATCTTCTAAGATCGGAATCATAAAACATTCAGTTTTACCTGATCCTGTGCCACTCGTAATGATGGCAGATTTTGGAGCATCCCCCAGAAGATGCTTCCATGCCTGCAACTGATGGGTATAAGGGCGGGCAGTTTTGGGAAAACCATATCTGTCTGCATCTGCTAACACATCTGTAAGTTTTGTAGAAAACAGGTTTTGTCTTACCAAATCTGCAAAGGTACAGTCCGCGCTTTTCCAACCAAAGGTATGTTCAACAACAGGGTCAGCAAGAAAACAGTTTTCATTACCCAATTCATTGCTAATCAATTGTCGCAGGTGACTGCGCAATTGATTATCTGTAATATCCAATACGCCAATAGTAGCTTCCTTGATACGGTTCAGACTTTGCTCTATCAATCCGGAAAGAGTTTGCATGGTGTCGGTATTCATTATGATTCACTCACTAGGTAGCAGCTCAGGGAAGCGCAGACGTAATCAAACCATCCTGCATCCAAAGCGTAAATACGATAAAAAGCATCAGCAAACTGTGCAGCAGTCATTTCTAATGGCATGATATCTGAAGGCTGCGCATTGCCTGCTTTAACACAGGCAGTAAATACTGGTAGCCAGACAACTGTACGGTCAAAAGGAACTTTGGATAGACTGCGTACTTTATTGAAAAATACATCCTGTTGTTTCTCCAACCATTTTTGCAGACCATCCGAAAGCGTTTCAGGAATACGTTGGTTTTTATTCTGACGCAATGCATTGTAATGGCGGTTATAACGTGAATCGTGCTTCTTGTCGAAAATTTCCCCAAGCGCGTTTTCCACCACTATCATTTCTATTTCTGAAAGAAATCCTTTAAATACATGATTGCGTAAAATCTCGTCATGGCACAACACACTTGTAGGAATACAGTTTTCAGACAAGGGAAAATCATCAGGATTCAAGCCTGTAGCTGCAATTTTGGTACGAATGTATGGTTTGTACGTACTTATGGCAGCAAACCAATCTTGTAGAGCTAACCACTCCCATACCACAGCTAATTCGTTACGCATCCGCTCGCAAAATACACCATCCAACCCTAAGCGTAATACCGCCAAAGCTAAGGCTTTGGGCTGTTGTACCAAGGCTTTCCATGTTTCAAATACTGACAATGGCAGATGAGAAAAATGCTGCTTTAGGCTCTCAAAATACAGCCAACCAGAATGCTCAGGATTACCCACCATTTCCGTAATGATACGGCTAATAGCTTCGGGATTGTGGTTTGGATGGAAAGCGCGTGCAGCAATATGCAGGGAATGATGTTGAAATGGTTCGATAAATTTTTCACTGCTGTTTTCAAATATAGCAGGACGGAATTGAACTGGTGATTCAGGCGCAGGGTAAATCAACCACAATCCTTCATCATATTGTTCGGACGACAGTTGATAATGCCCATTTATCCTCATTGCGCTTTCAGGCAGCCTTTGTGCACCTTTTTCAGGTGCATCCAAGCGCATGATGTTTACTACCGCTTCTCGGCAAGTCAATTCGTCTTCTGCCTGCCGTTTGATGACGAAGCTTTTTCGTAATGCATCTGTCACTGCCAGAATACCGAAACGGTAAAACTGATTATTCCACATAACTAGACCATTATAACGAGACAAGATAAGCCGTATCAAAGGGTTCTCTGAACCCATATGGCACACTGTAATTTCTACCTGGGCATCTTGACTACTGCTGCACGATAAAAGCTGCAAAAGTTGCGGTTTCCATTGATCTAAGAAAAACTGCTGCACCGAACCATCTGCTGACAAACGTTCGCTGATAGAAATGGGGCGACCATGCACATTATCCGATAATTTAAATACCAGCCTCATATCGGTCGATGCGGGGGAATATACCATTATCCACTTGCCTAGCAACTGATTGATATTCAGACGGCAATCATCAATTCTACCTTTTTCATCATATAGATACGCACCATTAAACGGTAAAGGTAGTCTTAATCGTGCAGCTTGAACAGGGTTACTTCCAACTGCAAGAATAATATGAGATGGATAATTACTATCCTCAGTTTGGCAGATAAATCTAAATTGGGAATGGATTTGTGTGATATCTAGATGCTTGGCAAAGACATCTATGAAAACCTTTTCGGAAGTATTAACATTTAAAATGGCGGGATCTTTGTCGCTTGCTGCTTGCCAAGTATAGGAAAAATCTTCAGGCAGGACAGTAATTTTACGCCGCAACAAACAAATTGCGCCCTTATAGAAAGCCACCTGAAATGTACCATAATAGCTCGGGCAGATATTTGATTGGACCTCGCCATTGATTTTGATGTGCGTCGGAGATAAGTCAGGGGGCGTTAGCAGAGTAGGAAAACCACGATACACAGGTAAACCATCAGTATTTTGGTAGTGATAAAACAGTCTCCCATGCAAAATACTCTGTTCTGTCTGATTAGCTTGCACAACAACTATTTCTCGCCCATCCGCATGACGAGCAGTCAGTCCGTCCGAACACTTAAACCACTGCCCGCTCAAATAGGAGACATTTTCATCTTCAGACAACCTAAAACCGTCTGGTAGATGAATCAAAATATCCCTATCTTTACTGCGCGTGTATTCATTAGTGGAGAACAGTTGCCAACGTTGATCTTGAGCAGGGTGAAACACCAGCGGTGCATCTTCATCAAATCCAGTATCTCCAAACAACTTGGTATAGAGCAGTCGCCCGCCAGCAAACACTCGCACAGACAAAGGCAGACTAGGTTTCTCTCGGACAAAATCAAGCTGTTTCCCAAAAGGAAGTTTGAATGTTAGCTCTCCACCTGTATCACTAAGAGAAGCAAATACTGTTGCTCCCATTTGGGCAACTGGCTCTTCTCCTTCAAAAATTTGCCATTGTAAAACCGTTTTACCCTGATAATTCTGAATAGGGAAACTAAATTTTTCAGGTAACCCGATTTTAGCATGCAAGCACCAACTTCCCTCCTTTACATAATGCCGACAGGAGAACTCTTGCTTTTCCAATTTTTGACGTTCGTCTGCTGCATTACCCAACCAGCGGTTGATAACTGCATCCACCTGTTTACCATCCAAAGCAAAAGGAAACTCACTGCGCCAACCACTATCTACCTGATCTAGGTATTCGACCAAATTACGTTTATTCTTCAAGTCAAACCGCTCAGCGAGCTTGACTAGCGCTCTGACTGTATCGGCAAATAGAATAACAGCCGCAGTATCACGAAATACTTGTGCCAGTCTATACACTCTTTCAGCAATATATTCTTCTAAAGGGCGGAAAGTTTCCATACTCTCCGGATATTTTTTCAAGCCATAATCAATGATATTACGAATAGCATTATCATCAGCTGCAAGCATTTTCAGTGGTAATCCACCTTCAGCAACTAATGTACCAAGATAACGCGTATTTTTAGCAGCGTCATATTTCCATTCTCGCCGCCAATATGCCAACCCTTTTTTCAAATATTTGTAACGTTGCTGTTCATTATCAAATTGCGTACCTATTACATTATCGAAAAATGCCCAACTCCATTCACCACCCGAATACTCACGCCGATAAGTTTCACTAACTGCCAGACAGTAACAGGCACACCATTCCTCCTGATAAACAGAACCCGATATCAAAAAAGGCTTACGATAAAACAGCGCACACAGTTCACGGTATTCATTTTCATTAACTGCATAAGTATACAGTGGCCCACCATTCGGAATAGGATTAAGTGGATCACGATTAAAAAAGAAATGTGATAACCAACTCTTAAACGGGTTCGTAAGATTTTTCATAATAAAAATTGGCAGTTGACTTAGATCGAAATTATATCAGCATATAAAAAACATTTGGATTTTAAGTGCAGCACCTAGACCAATCTTACAAACCTAATATAAAAAACAGCATATCAGACGCCTACAACCCAAAAACTTACAGATAGGCTTATTAAATATACACCTCCTCAATGAATTTCATAGAAGGGAAATTAATCTATTCTTTTCTCAGTGCTTTCAACATGATTTTTCGTTTCCACGATTTCTTTCCATATTTATCTTCTAAGTTTAATGACCATCAATTACACCAATGAGACACTCTTTTGCCTTTTCTGAATGATGGCACCCATCCACCAGTCATCGATACATCATTTTTAGTTAATGTAGAACACCCAGAAATATCGAATAGGCCGAGTATTTTGCTCATAGCCCACGTTTACAGTAGAGTTTAAAGATGTACAAGCAGTACCATAGTGACAAAAAATAAACCCTTACTATTTTTTAGTAAGGGTTTATTCAAAATATGGCACGCCCACGGGGATTCGAACCCCGGTTGCCGCCGTGAAAGGGCAGTGTCCTAGGCCTCTAGACGATGGGCGCGTAACCGAAGCGCGAACTATACAGAAAGCCTTTTCTTCTGTCAACGCCTTTACTGCATTTTTAAAGGTGCTGCCGATTTCCGTATGTTATTTTCCCTGTATAATGCCGGTTTTAATAAAAAGGAAAACTCGCCATGTGGTTTAAGCAAATCAGTTTTTATCCGCTCAACAAAGACAAATTGCCCGAATTGGAAGTCCTTGCCGACAAATTGGCGCAATTCGAATTTGCCCATTGTCAGGGTTTGGACTGGTTTAGCGAAGGCTTTGCCACGCCGGTTTCCTTTTCGCCCGAGCTGGTTTTCCCTGCCGATTACGCTTGGCGCGTTGCCCTGAAAAAAGAAGAAAAAGTCCTGCCTGCCGGCGTGATCCGCGATATTTTGGATGAAAAGGTTTTGGAAATCCAAAACAACGAAGCGCGCAATGTCGGCCGCAAGGAAAAACAAGAACTGAAAGAGCAGATTACCGACGACCTGCTGCCCCGTGCTTTTACGCGCAGCAGCCGCACACAGGCGATTTTCGACACGCGCCACGGGTATCTTTTGGTCAACAATGCCGCCTCTGCCAAAGCGGAAAACATCCTGACAAAACTGCGCGAAGCCTTGGGCGGTTTAGAAGCCTCGCTGCCCAACACCAAACAATCGCCCTCTTCCCTGATGACCAGCTGGCTGCTGCAAGGCCATTGCGAAGGCGGTTTTGAATTGGACAGCGATTGCGAACTCAAAGGCGTAGGCGATGTTGTTCCGGTCGTCAAAGTTTCCAAACAAGACCTGACCGCCGACGAAGTGGTACAACACGTCAAAAACGGCAAAACCGTTACCCAGCTGGGCTTGGTATGGCGCGAACAAATCGCGTTCATCCTCACCCAAGACTTTACGCTCAAACGCATCCAGTATCTGGACGTTTTGCAAGAAGAAGCGGAAAGCAACGGCGATGATGCCGCCAGCCTCGCCTTTGCCTCGCAAATCCTGATGACCGAAGCCATCAGCACCATGTTGGAAGAACTGGTTTCTTATTTGGGCGGCTGGCAAGAGTAATTTTTCAGACGGCCTTTTGATTGGGAAATATCAAAGGCCGTCTGAAATATAAATAGAAGTATCAGAAAGGATGTCATGATGTTGGGCGTAGTCATCGGCGATATTGCCGGATCACGATTTGAGTTTGACAACTACCGTCACACTGATTTCGATATTTTCAGCCCCGACAGCGACTTTACCGATGACACGATTTGCACTGTTGCCATTGCCGATTGGGTTTTACAAGGCTGCAACGATCATTTGGCCTCTATTTTGCAAGGCTGGTGTAGGGCATATCCCTGCCCTAAAGGCGCATATGGCGGACGCTTCTCACAATGGATAGAATGGAAAGATCCTGCACCTTATAATAGCTGGGGCAACGGCTCGGCCATGCGTGTTTCTGCCGTTGGCTGGGCATTTGCCACATTGGAAGAAACCCTGCATTTTGCTGAACAATCCGCCATCGTAACGCACAACCACCCGGAAGGCATTAAAGGTGCGCAAGCCGTAGCCGCCGCCATCTTTTGGGCGCGTACTGGTATAAGCAAAGTGCAAATCAGAGAAAACATTACACGGCAATTTGGCTACGACTTGAGCCAAAGTTGCGACCAAATCCGCCCGCATTATCATTTCAACGAAAGCTGTCAGAAAACCGTACCTCAAGCGATTACCGCCTTTCTTGAAAGCGATGATTTTGAACACGCCATACGACTGGCAGTTTCCCTGGGCGGAGACAGCGATACCTTGGCGGCCATTGCCGGCAGTATTGCCGAAGCCTACCATGGTATCCCTGCATCCATGCGCGAACACGCTTTAGCCATATTGCCACGCCGTATTGCTGAAACCCTGCTGACTTTTGAATCCCAATATCAGGCCATCTGAAACTGCCTGCAAAAAGGAATGAATGATGAAATACCTCGCCCTACTCCCTATCGCCTTCATGCTGGGTACGCCTGCCATTGCCGAAACCATCAATCCTTATCAGGAAAAAGGTTGCGTTTACGATGGCGATGTCGGCAAAGACGGCAAACCATCCGGCAAAGGCACATGGAAATGCCAAGACGGCCGCAGCTATGTCGGAGCCTTTAAAAACGGCAAATTTGACGGCAAAGGCGTATATACCGTTTCCGGCAACAGCGAAACCTTTATCGAACCTTTCTCCTCCAACAGCGCCAAATTACGCAATATGACGCTGGAGGGCGTGTTCAAAAAAGGCAGGGCGCACGGAAACTTTACCGCCTCCCAAAACGGCACACTAGTCTTCATCATGAAATGCGAAGACGGTATGATTAAAGAAGTCAAACTGCCTAAGAAATCTGCTTCCAAAACCAAATAAACAGCCTTTCAGACGGCCTTATCCGGTTTTTAGGCCGTCTGAAACATCAATTGACAAGCCCGCCTAAAGGCTGTTGTGTTGATTTTAAAGAATTTCCAAACAACCCTTACCTCAGGACAACCACCATGAGCATTAAATCCGACAAATGGATACGCCGCATGGCCGAAGAACACGGCATGATTGAGCCGTTTGAGCCCAACCAAATCAAAGAGGCCAACGGCCAACGCATCATTTCCTACGGCACATCCAGCTACGGCTACGACATCCGTTGTGCTAATGAATTTAAAATCTTCACCAATATCAACAGCACCATCGTCGACCCGAAAAACTTCGACCCGAAAAACTTCGTAACCGTCGAAGACGACTGCTGCATCATTCCGCCCAACTCCTTTGCTTTGGCGCGCACAGTCGAATATTTCCGCATCCCGCGCAACGTCCTGACCGTCTGCTTAGGCAAGTCCACCTACGCACGCTGCGGCATTATCGTCAACGTTACCCCGTTTGAGCCTGAGTGGGAAGGCTACGTTACGCTTGAGTTTTCTAACACTACCCCCCTGCCTGCCAAAATCTATGCCGGCGAAGGCGTGGCTCAAGTCTTGTTCTTTGAAAGCGATGAAGTCTGCGAAACTTCATACAAAGACCGCAACGGCAAATACATGGGACAAACCGGTGTTACCCTGCCTAAGACTTAATACACAAAATAAAAAAAGGCCGTCTGAAATTTCAGACGGCCTTTTATCATTTCATTTAGAAACGGCGTTTCAACTTACATGCCTGCAAGATATGAACGGCGAGTTCTTCCACAGATTTATCCGTTGTATTGGTAAACGGCACTCCGTGGCGTTTGAACATATTTTGCGCATCGGCAATCTCGCTGCGGCAAGTATCGATTTTGGCATAAGTCGAATTAGGACGGCGCTCATGACGGATAGCCTGCAGACGCTCAGGCTGAATGGTCAAGCCGAACAGCTTGTCTTTATAAGGCTTGACCATACGCGGCAAATCTGTGGATTCCAAATCATCAGGAATCAGCGGATAGTTGGCGGCACGGATACCGTATTGCAAGGCCAGATAGAGACAAGTCGGCGTTTTACCTGAACGGGATACGCCCATCAAAATCACATCCGCTTCCTGCAGGTTTTTATCGCTGACACCGTCATCATGGTTGAGCGAGAAGTTCACTGCTTCCATACGCGCATCATAGCGTTGGGTATTGCCGATACTGTGGTGCCCCTGCTGGGCGGCAACCGCCTCCGTATTGAGCTCCTTTTCCAAAAGACCGAGAAAGGTTTCAAAGAAATTAATATGGAACGCATTGGCTTTCTTGATGATTTCACGGATTTCGTCATTGACCACACTGACAAAAGCAATCGGGCGCACGCCGAATTTTTCGGCGGACTGGTTGACTTTGTCTACAACAGCACGCGCTTTTTCAGGCGTATCGATAAACGGATAGGTATGGCGTTTGAACTCAACATTGCCAAATTGGTTCAGCAAGGCTTCACCGATATTTTCAGCGGTCAGGCCGGTTCGGTCGGAAATATAGAAGACTTGGCGTGGATCAGTCATAATGAATCCTCTTGAGGGTAACGTTTCAGACGGCAATCATAGCAGTTACAGCCTTTGCAATAAAGCGACTCCCGGCAGATTACACAGGATTACAACAAATTTGAACAAATTTTAAATTAGCATAAAATTTTATCTTTTGATATTTTGTGGAATTTTATTCTAAAATTGCAAAATAAATCTTGTTTATCAAATTTATTAACTTATTTTGTTTTCCATATTTAACAAGAGGATAACTCACAAAAACATGAATCTGATATTCACATTTCAGAAGACTACACGCTTGAAAAGCACAGTATCACAGACGAATTTGTGATTTTAAAAAAGATAAAACACATGACAGCCATCAAACGAATGGCTACAATAAGCAGGCGGATTTGTTTCTTTTTTAACATTTTTGGATTGGATTGGACACACAAATGGCCGAAAACTACGTTATTTGGTTTGAAAACCTGCGTATGACTGACGTTGAGCGAGTGGGCGGTAAAAATGCCTCTTTGGGCGAAATGATCAGCCAACTGACTGAAAAAGGCGTACGCGTTCCCGGTGGTTTTGCGACCACTGCCGAAGCCTATCGCGCTTTCCTGGCTCACAATGGTCTGAGCGAGCGTATTTCCGAAGCCCTGAAACAACTGGATGTTGAAGACGTTGCCGAGTTGGCGCGCGTAGGTAAAGAAATCCGTCAATGGATTTTGGATACTCCGTTCCCTGAACAGTTGGATGCTGAAATCGAAACAGCTTGGAACAAAATGGTTGCCGATGCCGGCGGTGCGGACATTTCCGTTGCCGTACGTTCTTCCGCAACAGCAGAAGACCTGCCGGACGCTTCTTTCGCCGGCCAACAAGAAACCTTCCTGAACATCAACGGCTTGGAAAACGTTAAAGAAGCCATGCGCCATGTATTCGCTTCCCTGTACAACGACCGTGCCATTTCTTACCGTGTCCACAAAGGCTTCGAACACGACATCGTTGCCCTTTCCGCAGGCGTACAACGCATGGTGCGCTCCGACAGCGGCGCGTCCGGTGTGATGTTCACCATCGATACCGAGTCCGGTTACGACCAAGTCGTTTTCGTTACCTCTTCTTACGGCCTGGGCGAAAACGTCGTACAAGGCGCGGTCAACCCTGACGAATTCTATGTATTCAAACCTACTTTGAAAGCAGGCAAACCGGCTATCCTGCGCAAAACCATGGGTTCGAAACAAATCAAAATGATCTTTACCGACAAAGCCGAAGCCGGTAAATCTGTCACCAACGTCGATGTACCTGAAGAAGACCGTCAACGCTTCTCCATTACCGATGCTGAAGTTACCGAGTTGGCCCATTACGCGCTGACCATCGAAAAACACTACGGCCGCCCAATGGACATCGAATGGGGCCGCGACGGTTTGGACGGCAAACTCTACATCTTGCAAGCCCGTCCTGAGACTGTAAAATCCCAAGAAGACAGCAGCCGCAACCTGCGCCGCTTCTCTATCAACGGCGAAAAAGTTGTCTTGTGCGAAGGCCGTGCCATCGGTCAAAAAGTCGGCCAAGGCAAAGTACGCCTGGTGAAAGATGCCTCCGAGATGGATTCCGTTGAAGCGGGCGACGTACTCGTTACCGACATGACTGACCCGGATTGGGAACCGGTGATGAAACGTGCTTCCGCCATCGTGACCAACCGCGGTGGCCGTACCTGCCACGCAGCGATTATCGCGCGTGAATTGGGTATTCCTGCCGTAGTCGGCTGCGGCGACGCAACCGATCTGCTTTCAGACGGCCAAGAAGTTACCGTATCTTGTGCCGAAGGTGATACCGGCTTCATCTACTCCGGCCTGCTGGACGTACAAGTTACCGATGTTGCTTTGGACAACATGCCTAAAGCCCCTGTCAAAGTGATGATGAACGTTGGTAACCCTGAATTGGCATTCAGCTTCGCCAACCTGCCTAGCG
>CAUSHT010000020.1:0-14986 GCA_963531275.1 uncultured Neisseria sp. | reverse complement strand
TATAAAGAGGCCGTCTGAAAATGATTTCAGACGGCATTTATTTTCGTAATGTGATGATTCAGGCTCTTAATGACCTTGTTTTGGAGAGTTTTGTTCTTTTGCTTTGATTCGTTTTCCGCGTTTGTATTTGGCTTTGTTTGGGGTGTTTTCTTCGCAATGTATTTTTGTGTTTTTCTTAGGGTATATGCTTGGTTGTTATCCGTTTGAGTTATCGCGGCACATGGCGGGAATCATCATTGGATCCAGTGTTCCGCCGCATTGCCAGTTAAACAACCAAGTCGAGTCATTGTTAATTCGATAAGGGGTCAGGGTCAGGACTTTGCCTTTGTTTTGGCCTTTATCGAAGGGAATGCTGATTTTGCCTGTATCTGCTTCTACAGTTACGCCACCGTTTTGGATGTATGTGCCGCCGATGCGTTGAGCGGTAACACCGATTGCACCTTGTTTGCTGACATCCTCTGCATTGGGCAGGCGGTTATTTACCGCTGAGGCAATGCTGATTTCGGTTTTCAGGTCATCGGCAAGGTACAGTGCTTCGGAGGCTTGCGCCCTACCGATATAGTTTTGGTAGGTAGGCACGGCGACAACAAACAGAATACCGAGGATGGCGATAACTATCATCAGCTCAATCAGGGTAAAACCTTTTTGGGCTTGAAATGGGGTATTCATTTGAGTGTATCGTTTTTAAGTTTTTTATTTTTGTAAAGTAAATCCCATAACGTTATATTTGGTTATGGGATTTACTTTGTTATATCGTTGTTATATTAAGGATTTACTCCTCTTTTTCACGACAGTTAGCTGGAACGTGTTTAGCTTCAGTATCACCACTATATTTACATTTCCAAGTAATAGGAGATTCAGAGTTAGCTTGAGCTGGAGTTAATGTAAACACTGGATCATGAGAGGCACCAGTAGCTTTAGTTGTTACTGTAATTTTACCGGTAGTTGCTGCAATAGCGATGTTTGAGACGTAGTCAGTACCACCTGTAGGGAAAGTATAACCAGTATTAGTAGCAGTAATCTTATCTAAACCACCTAAAGCTGCAGAAGTTTCTGCTACTGCCAATTTAGCAGGTTCGGCTAGGCGCAAACCTTCTGAAATTTTAGCGCGGATAGTATAGTCTTGGTATGCAGGCAGAGCGATTACGGCCAGAATGCCCAAGATGGCGATGACGATCATCAATTCGATCAGGGTGAAACCTTTTTGGATTGCTTTCATTGATTAAAACTCCAGTTTGAAAGTGTGAATAATTGTGTTTAAGTAAAAAGTCCGTAATGTGCTTGGCACTATGTATTATGAGTAAACCATAAGTAAGAAGGAATATACAGCTTCCGTCGGGCTTGCTGCTTTGAGGCTTGGGCCTTACCGGACGTGTTGTTTCTAGCAGTCGGTGTGCCAAGTGGGCAAAATTGATTAAAAAATTTATTTTTTATTTTTTATTTGTTGTTTTTATTGGGATTATTTTTTAATTTTTAAGTTTTATGAGGTTTTGTTTGAAAGTTTCAGGATTTTAGGGAATTTGGGTGGTTGACGTTTTTTGTCAGTTTTGTGTTTTTTGTGACAGGGAGTGTGTGCGAGTTTGGGTGTGTGACGTTTTTTGTCAGAAATTAAGCTTGTTCAATAATATGTTAATTGATTTGGATAGGCGGTATTTTTATGGATTAATCGGTGTGTTTAATATTTTGTGATTGTATTTTTTTGTTTTTTATGGGTTTTATTTTGGATGCGTATTTTGTTTGAATATGGATGAGGAAAAGATTTGGAAGGAAGGATTTTTAAAGAGAGTTTGGTGTAATAGGTGAATGAAATTTTGTTGTTGAAATTATATTCATTTGGATTATGATTTTGGTATGTAGTTTTATGCCAGAAGGAAGTTCTGGTTTCGAATTTTAAGGCTTTGGATTTCTTGAGTGTTTTAAAAGGGTATATTCAGGATGTTTATATTTTTGGGTGCGATTAGGGTGAGCAAAAAATGCTCACCCTATGTTTTTAAGATGTTCAGACGGCCTTTATGGGGTCAAGACTTCGATCAATGCCTGCTTTAGGGTGCTTTGGGTTTGCGGGTCTTGCAGGGATGGGCTGTAGGTGATGAAGCTGTCCTCAATGCGCTGATCCAAGGTGGTGATTTTGGCGTAGCGCAGGCTGATGTTGTGTGCAAAGAAGGTCTCGGCAATGTCGGCGAGGAGGTGGGGACGGTTGACGGCGGTAATGTCTATGGTGTGCCAGCCGGGATAATCTTCTTCGGGGGTGATGATCACGGTAGGCGGAATAGGGATGTGGCGGATGCGGCGGCTGATGTGCGGACGGCCGCTTTGTTTTTGGATGGTGGTATTGCCGTGGATGAAGCTGTTGAGTTCGGCTTCGAGTGCGCTTTGGCGGTCGGGATATTCTTCGGGCGGAAGGTTGTCGGGAAGTTGTAGGATAAAGGTGTCGAGGATGTAGTCGTGTTCGGTAATGAAGGCGCGGGCGGCTTGGATGTCGAAACGGTGGCTGCTGAAGATGCGGCAGAGGCGTGCGAAGAGGCGGTCGCCGTTGGGCATGAACACCATGACTTGAAGGCTGTTGCTTTGGGGAAGGATGCGGCTGCGGACGGCCGGACTTTGGGTGTCGTAGGCGAGGTTTGCGGTGTGCCAGAGGATTTCCCGAGTCTGATGACGGACGTAGTATGCGCTGCCGAGTATGCGGCGGAGTTTTTGTTGGTTTTTGAGGGGAACGGCCGCGCGTGTGAGCTGATCGATCGAGGCTTGTTCGCGTCGGTTGGGGAGGCGTTCGGGATCGTGGTGTTTGCTGTTTAAAACGGCGGCGGTGCTGTGGTAGAGGGTTTGGAGCAGGCTGGCGCGCCATGTGTTCCAAAGTTTGGGGTTGGTACCGCGGATGTCGGCAATGGTAAGCAGGTAGAGTGCGTCGAGGTATTCGCGCGTGGGAATACGGCGGCAGAAGGCTTGGAGGACATGGGGATCTTGGATGTCTTCTTTTTGGGCAACGGTGGACATGAGTAGGTGGTTTTCAACCAGCCATGCGAGAAGGTGGCTTTCTTCTTCGGTGTAGTAGTGGTTGGCGGCGAATTGTTGTGCGTCTTTGATGCCTTCTTTGGCGTGATCGCCGCCACGGCCTTTGGCGATGTCGTGCAGCAGGGCGGCAGTGTAGAGGACATGTGGTCGTGGATAGGCCTGCATGATGGCGCTGGCCTCGGGCATCTCGTGGCTGTGGGTTTCGATGGCGAGACGGCGCATATTGCGGACGACGGTCAGGATATGGTCGTCTACGGGGTAAATATGGAAGAGGTCATGTTGGAGCAGGCCGGTGATTTTTTCCCATGCGGGGAGATAGCGGCCAAGTACGCCGTAGAGGTTGAGAAAACGGAGGGTTTGGGTAAGGCCGATGCCGTGTTTGAAGAATTGGATGAAGCGGCGGCGGTTTTCTGGATTTTGGATGAAACGAGTATTGATTTTTCGTGTGGCCGCCCACCATGCACGCAGGGTTTGCGGCTCGATGGTGGTGATGTTTTGCTCCTGCATGGTTTGGATGATGGTGAAGATGTGTTCGGGATTTTGTTCAAACAGGGCAAGGTCGTTGGCGGCGATTTGGTGGCCGATGCGTTTGTAGCGGTTGTCGATGGGGTGGATATGTTGGGGACGGCTGGAGGTTTGATGGTTTTTGAGAACCGGAATGAGGATGCCGTTGAGTTGTTTGATGGCTTTGGTGGCGCGGTAGAAAGTGTGCATCAGGGCTTCGCTTCTGCCGCGGATGTCTGGCTGGGTATAGCCTAAGCTTTCGGCAACTTGGGACTGGTAGTCGAAAAGCAGCCTGTCTTCGGGGCGGTCGGCAGTAAGGTGGAGGTGAATGCGGATGTTGGCGAGACGGCGGTAGCCATGGGCCAGCATGCCGGCTTCGGTGCGTGTGAGGACGCCGGCGGTAACGAGGGCGGTGGGGTTGCTGTCTATGCCTTGTGCTTTGGCTGTCCAAATCAGGGTGTGGATGTCGCGCAGGCCTCCGGGGCAGGTTTTGATGTTGGGTTCGAGTTGTGCGCCTGTGCCTTGGGATTTGGTATGGCGTTGCTCCATTTCGAGGAGTTTGGCTTCGATGAAGGCGGCTGTGTTGCGGCGTGTGTTGAGTTTGTTTAGAAGTTGGGCGGTAAGGTCGGCATTGCCTTGGAGATGGCGTGCTTCAAGAAAGGCGGTTTCTCCGGTAATGTCGTTTTGGGTGCTTTGGAGGATTTCTTCTATGCTGCCGCTTTTGATGGCGGGATTGAGGCGTGCGTCCCAAAGGGTTTGGATAAATTGGGCGGTTTGTTGTTGCAGGCCGTCTGAAAATGGGGCTGAGGAAATAATCGCTAAGTCCCAGTCGGAATGGGGATAGAGTTCGCAACGCCCAAAGCCGCCGATGGCAATGAGACTGATGTCGTTGCTGTCGGGAAAATGGATTTGCCAGAGGGTTTGCAGCAGGGTTTCGGCAGCGGCGATATGGTCGCGGAAGTAAGCGGTAGGGCGGTTGTTTTGGCGGTAGGCAGTTTCTGCTGCGGCTTTTTGCTGCTGGTAGGTTTGGATGGCTTGTTGGGCGGCGGTCATGATGGTGTCTGGCTGTGAATTAGGCTTGGGTATCGGCAGGCTCGGTCATTTGGCGGAGCATTTCTTGCGGCGGAAGGAGGAGTTTGTAAGGGGCGATTTTAAGCGCGGATGCGATTTTTTCGATGTTGGAAAGGGCGATGTTCCAGCGTTTGCGTTCGACGGCGGAGACGTAGGTACGGTCAAGTCCGCATTGACGCGCCAGTTCTTCTTGCGACCAGCCGTGATTGACGCGGTAGAGGCGCATGTTGTAAGCGATAACGGCACGGAGGTCTTGCGGATCGGGCAGGCTTGGAGGGGGAGTGAGTTTGTTGACCATGGTATTTTGAGTTTGTGGTTTGAACGATAAGGAGATTTTATACTATTTTTGTGAGGGGAAAGGAAAGGCCGTCTGAAAGTTTTCAGACGGCCTTAAAGAGGGTAGGTATAAAAAAAAGGGGGTGGCTTTCGGCCACACCCAAACACACACACATCAAGAGGAAAGAAAAATCATTTAATAAGAGAGCTGGCTCTTATAGAGGAAACTGGAAGATTCGGGCATGCCCCTGAATCATTGGAAGGCATTATAAATGAAAATAGGATTGGGGTATTGACACAGGTCAATTCTGTTTTAATTTAGAAAATATATCTCCAAGATAGTGGAAATAAATTAAAAATAAGCTAAGGCCATCAGGCCGTCTGAATAATCGGTTTCAGACGGCCTGATGGCCTTAAGGGCTACTATTTACGATATACATTAGGTATTAAGCCAAACCTTTATCTTTGGCTTCTTGCAGGCGGGCTTCAAAGTTGCTGAGATTGACGCCTGCCTGTTCGGCTGCGGCAACTACTTCGGCTACGGATGCGCCGTGTTGCACTTGATGATAACCCCAAAGCAGGGAGCAACGGGTGCCGGTACGGCAGAAGGCAAGGATAGGAGTCGGAGATTGTTGCAACAGATTTTGAAAGGCTGCGACATCGGCTGCGTTGATTTGAGGCGCAACAACTGGCTGGTGTGAGAATTGGTTGATGCCGGCCTCTTTAAACCAGTTTTGAACTTCTGCAAAAGCAGGTTGGTTTTCTTCTTCGCCGTCCGGGCGGTTGCAGATGACGGTTTGGATGCCGAGACGTACGGCTTCTTGGACATCGGCTTCGGTCAGTTGGGGGGCGATATAGAGGGAGTCGGTCAGCTTGCGGATGGGCATAGTTTTTCCTTTCTTTATATTAAATGGATATGTTGATTTCAGACGGCCTGTGAATTAGCAGGCCGTCTGAAGTTTTATTTAATGATTGTACAACCAGTTTTCGAGTTTTTGGCGATCGGTAATGTGCAGCAGGGCGGTATTGGCTTCTGCTGCTTGGACGGTGATGCTGGTTTCGCGCAACAGGCCTTGGCGGAAGAAATGGATGGTGGTGCGCGTGCCGATAGGCAGTTTGCTCCACTGCGCCGCAAGGTCGTTGCAGGCGTAGCCGCCTAAGGCGATGATTTTGTCTTGCGGGCAGAGTCCGGCATTTTCTGCGCTGCCGCCATTGAATACATGAGTCAGGACGGCATGGTCGCTGTTTTGTTTGAAACGTGCACCCAAATCGTTGGCTGGGGCAACCGATTGGGGTTCGCTTGCAAATGCTCCTCCGTGTTGGCGGGGCAGGGGGATAAAGTCGAGTTTGACACCTACGCTTTGCAGGCATTCTGCGAGCGGAAGGTCTTCGGTGCTGTATAAGGCCGTCTGAAAGAAGGTTTCTAAATCTAAACCGGTTATTTCTTGGCAACGGGTTTGCCAGTGTTTTTCGGGTATGCCTTGATAGGTGTTGCACCAGTCGCGATAGTGTTGCTGCATCACGCTGTCGAGGGTGTATTTGCCTTGGCTTTTTTCACGGATGATGAGGTCGAGGCAAAGTGTGGCCAGTGCGCCTTTTTGATAATAGCTGACGATGGCGTTGGGGCTGTTTTCGTCTTGTTTGTAGAACTTGTCCCATGCGCTGAAACTGGATTGGGCAAGTGTTTGTTTCAGACGGCCTTGTGTCTGCTGTACGCGTGTGATGCTTTGTGCAAGCAGGGTAAGGTAGGCTTCGGGGCTGATGGTTTTGCTTCGGGCTAGAAAGAGGTCGTCGTAGTAGGACGTAATGCCTTCAAATGCCCAAAGTTGCTCGGTGTAGTTTTCTTGGTCAAGGTTGTAAGGTGCGAATACGGCCGGTTTGATGGATTTAACGTTCCATGCGTGGAAGTACTCGTGGGAGAAAAGGCCGAGCAATTCGGTATAGGCTTTGTCGGCCTCGCCCATATTATAGGGTGGCAGACTGTGGCGGTCGGCGAGTAGGGCGGTGCTGCTGATGTGTTCCAGCCCGCCGTAGAGGTTGTCGCCCAGATGTAGTAAGAAAAGGTATTTGGTAAACGGGGCAGGGGAGGGGAACATCGCCAACTCGGTTTCGCAGATTTTTTGAATATCGGCGAGGAAACGGGCGCGGTCAAAATCGGGATAGATGCCGCTTAATGCAATACGGTGGGGAATGCCTTGTGCTTCAAATTCGAGAAATTCGATGATGCCTGTTTCAACCGGATGGTCGATAAGCTCGGCGTATGAGGCCGTCTGAAAAGTGGTTGCCGAGGTTTGGGGCAGGGTGGTGGCTATCTGCCATGTGTGTGGCAGGGTGGAAAATTCGATTTGATGTGGCCGGTGTTCTTGTCCGTGGACTTTTAAGAATAGGCATGCGCCGTCGAAAAAGCCGCGCTCGGTACTGAGGAATGAGCCGCGAACAGACAAGTCGAATGCGTAGACGGTGTAGTAAATTTCCCACGCTCCGCTGAGGGCCGGGGTTTGCCAATGGTTTTTGCTGATTTGTGTCAGCGGCTGGGCTTTACCGTTGCAACGCGCACTGATGTGTGTGATGTGGCGGGCAAAGTCACGGATGAGGTAGCTGCCGGGAACCCAGTTTGGTAGGCTGATTTCTGTTTCAGAATCATTGGTTTGAGTGAATGATAAGGTGATGTGCCATTCATGAGACAGAAAGTTGGGGGTAATTTTGTAATTAATCATGGCTATTGGTTAATTTGCTAAAGTTTATTAAGAATAAGGAGTTTTAAGGGGTGGGCTTAATCTATATCAATAAAACTGTATGAAAAAGGGGCTTGAAAAAATACCCTGTCCGATTTAATGCGTATGTTTTAATAATTTATTGATTATAAAAGAAATGAATTTATGTCTTGCTAAATATTTTATGCAATATGGAATGTAATTTTGCTTGGCATGTTGTGGTGTCTATGTTAAATTTAGAAAAATTTGAGCCTTGGCCGTATTGCGCTTTTCGTAAATACAGGGGTTGGGGTGAGATAAAAATTTTTTATACCCATAATTTATGGAGACTTCCATGGACACACAAACTTATAACTACAAAGTGGTGCGCCAGTTCGCCATCATGACTGTAGTTTGGGGTATTGTGGGCATGTTGGTCGGCGTTATCGTCGCTGCCCAGCTTTTTGCTCCGGCCCTCGATTTATCCAATATCGGACCTTGGTTCCACTTCGGCCGCCTGCGTCCGCTGCATACCAATGCGGTTATTTTTGCATTCGGTGGTTGCGGTCTGATTGGTACATCATACTACGTTGTTCAACGTACATGTAATACCCGTCTGTTTGGCGGTTGGTTGCCTGCATTTACCTTCTGGGGTTGGCAGGCTGTCATCGTGGCTGCGGCTATCAGCTTGCCTATGGGTTACACCCAAGGTAAAGAATACGCCGAGCTGGAATGGCCTATCGACATTTTGATTACGCTGGTGTGGGTTGCCTACGCTATCGTATTCTTCGGTACGATTGCCAAACGTAAAATCAAACATATTTACGTTGCCAACTGGTTCTACGGCGGCTTCATCTTGGCTGTTGCGCTGTTGCACATCGTCAATAATATCAGCATCCCTGCTGGTTTGATGAAATCTTACCCGGTTTACGCTGGTGCGATTGATGCGATGGTTCAATGGTGGTACGGCCACAATGCGGTGGGCTTTTTCCTGACAGCCGGCTTCTTGGGCATGATGTACTACTTCGTACCAAAACAAGCAGGCCGTCCTATTTACTCTTACCGCTTGTCCGTCGTTCACTTCTGGGCTTTGATTTTCACTTATATGTGGGCAGGTTCTCACCACTTGCACTACACCGCATTGCCTGACTGGACTCAATCTTTGGGTATGGTATTGTCTTTGATCCTGTTCGCACCTTCTTGGGGCGGTATGATCAACGGTATCATGACTCTGTCTGGTGCATGGGACAAACTGCGTACCGACCCGATTTTGAAATTCTTGATCGTATCTCTGTCCTTCTACGGTATGTCTACCTTCGAAGGCCCGATGATGTCTATCAAAACTGTTAACGCTCTGAGCCACTACACTGACTGGACTGTTGCACACGTTCACGCCGGTGCATTGGGTTGGGTAGGCTTCGTAACCATCGGTTCCGTTTATTACATGATCCCTCGCCTCTTCGGTAAAAACGAAATGTACAGCACCAAATTGGTTGAAGCGCATTTCTGGATTGCAACCATCGGTGTGGTTCTGTATATCGCCGCGATGTGGATTGCCGGTGTGATGCAAGGCCTGATGTGGGGTTCTTTGAACGAAGACGGCACACTGACTTATTCCTTTGTCGAATCTGTAAAACGTACCATGCCTTACTACATGATTCGTTTCACCGGCGGTCTTCTGTACCTGAGCGGTATGTGCATCATGGCATATAACGTTTACCGTACTGCTATCAGTGGTAAAGCAGTTGATGCTGAGATTCCTGCGGTTTCTCAAACTCAGCACCACTAATGATAAGAAAGATAGGCTACCAAAATGAAATTACAACAATTAGCTGAAGAAAAAGTCGGTGTACTGATTGTATTCACCCTGCTTGTAGTCAGCGTCGGCCTTCTGATCGAGGCCGTCCCGCTGTTCTTCTCCAAGGCAGTTACTGAACCTGCGCCAGGCGTGAAACCATACAACGCCTTGCAAGTGGCCGGTCGTGATATTTACGTACGCGAAGGCTGCTACAACTGCCACTCTCAAATGATTCGTCCATTCCGTGCAGAAACTGAACGTTACGGCCACTACTCCGTTGCCGGTGAGTCTGTTTATGACCATCCGTTCCAATGGGGTTCTAAACGTACCGGTCCGGATTTGGCTCGTGTCGGCGGCCGTTATTCCGATGAATGGCACCGCATCCACCTGCTGAACCCGCGCGATGTTGTGCCGGAGTCCAATATGCCTGCATTCCCATGGCTCGCACGCAATAAAGTCGATGCCGAGGCAACTGTGGCGCATATGAAAGCCCTGCGTAAAGTGGGTACACCTTACAGCGATGAAGAAATTGCCAAAGCACCTGAAATGCTGGCCAACAAATCAGAGCTGGACGCTGTTATCGCCTACCTGCAAGGCTTGGGCTTGGCATTGAAAAACGTAAGGTAACATCATGGACGCTAACTGGGCTCGCTCGCTCTTTACTGTTTGGGTATTCATCAGCTTTATTTTAGTCCTTTATATTGTGTTCAATAGACGCAATAAGAAAAACTATGATGATGCAGCCAGCAGTATTTTCGATAATGACGAACAAAGGCCGTCTGAAAAGGACGATCAAGCTCAGTCAGTCCGTGATCACGGAGCAAAATAATGAACACAACATCCCAATTTACCAGTAGTTTCTGGAGTATATATATTGCCGTTATCGTCGTGCTCAGCTTCATCGGCCTGGCTTGGCTTCTGCTTTCGCAAAATGTTGTGAAACGCCCTAAAAAAGGCGAAGAAGTAAAAACCACGGGTCATGAGTGGGACGGTATTTCGGAGTACAACAACCCTCTGCCACGTTGGTGGTTTTGGCTTTATGTCTGCACATGGCTGTTTGGCGTCGGCTACCTGATTATGTATCCCGGTATCGGCGATTACAAAGGCCTGTGGGGCTGGAGCAGCCATGGTCAATATGAAGAAGAAGTTGCCAAAGCCAATCAGCAATACGGTAAAGTGTATGCTAAATTTTCCAATATGCCGATTGAAAAAGTGGCTAAAGATCCTGAAGCCCGTGCTATTGCACAAAACCTTTTCAATACCTACTGTATCCAATGTCACGGTTCAGATGCCAAAGGCTCTAAAGGCTTCCCAAATCTGACTGACGACGACTGGTTGTGGGGTGGTGATCCTGAGAAAATTCAGGAAACCATTGAAAAAGGCCGTACTGCCGCCATGCCTGCATGGGGTCCTGCTTTGGGTGAAGAAGGTGTGAAAAACGTAACACAGTATGTTATGTCTCTTTCTAAACCTAAAGGTCAATACGACGAAGAACGTGCAGAACGCGGTAAAGTCCTGTTTAGCGGCCCACCTGCCAACTGTTTCACTTGTCACGGCGACAAAGGTCAAGGTATCCAAGGCCTCGGCCCGAATCTGACCGATGATGTATGGTTGTGGGGCGGTACTCAAAAAGCGATTACCGAAACCATTACCAACGGCCGCAGCAGCCAAATGCCTGCTTGGGGTCACTTCCTCGACAAAGACAAGCTGCACATCATGACCGCCTATGTTTGGGGTTTATCCAACAAAGACGGTAAAAAAACTCCTGCTAAAAAAGCTGAGCCTGCTCCGGCAGCTCAACCTGCCGATGCTTCAGCTCCTACTGCCGATAAAGCTGCTTCAGATGCTAAAGCTGCTCCGGCTGCTGAAGCCAAACCTGCTGAAAAAGCAGAAGCGGCTCCGGTTAAGGTAGATGGCAAAGCTGTTTTTGAAGCCAACTGTAAAACATGTCATGGCGGTTTGATTCCAGGTGCTCCTGTCGTAGGTAAAAAAGAAGACTGGGCTCCTCGCATCAAACAAGGTAAAGACACTCTGCACAAACACGCGATCGAAGGCTTTAATTCTATGCCGGCTAAAGGCGGTAATGGTAGCCTGAGCGATGATGAGGTTAAAGCGGCTGTAGACTTTATGGCAAATGAGTCCGGTGCAAAATTCTAATTTTGAGTCGGATTGAAAAAAGCGTACCTAACAAGGTACGCTTTTTTATATTTGATAAAGCCGATAAGAGAAGACATATCAAAAGAGGTGAAATATATAAGGCCGTCTGAAACATTCAGACGGCCTTTGTTCTTGGTTCAAGCAAAATTAATCAATCCAAAGTGGACGTACTGCGTTTCAGGAACCATTCGCTGAAAGGCCACTCGACGCTGTCGAGTAAGTTTTTGGTAATTAACCCCAGTTCCGTATCGCCTTCGATTTGCAATTTACGGTTGAAAAATAAGGTATCGGGATCTTCCTCGCGCATCATCATACGCATGAAGTCTATACCGTTGGCCGCCAGCCTCAGATCGGGTACACCGCTGAAGTTGTCGTCCAGGAATTTTTCCGTATCGGCACTAAACCGCACTTTGATACCAGCATCCAAAACTTCGATTTCGAATTTTCTTCCGGCAAAAAGTTCCATATCGGCAGGCAGTAAACCTTTTTTCAGCATGGTATTCAATACGGAAACCAAAACAAAGCGTGGAGGTTTGCCGGGAAGTTTGGTACCGATTTTTGCCATCCATTTGGGTAATATGATTTCAGGCAGCGCCATAATATGCCTCCTTCACGGTTTCAATACCGGGCTGACCGCGCCAATAGCCGTCAACCAGTGTTCCGGTAGTCAGTCGTTCCAACTCGGGGCGGACATCTTCCCATGTAGCTTTTCCGTCCAATACATCGCGGTGAATTTGGATAATTTCAGCCATGCTGTGCATTTGTGGCGACAGTCTGAGCATATTCACGCCGATTTTATTTAAGTCTTCATGGTGGGGCAGTAGGTTTTGGCAGCCATAAGACATGGTTTGGATGCCGTTGATGGTGAGAAACGGCTGGCCTTCGCGCGTATTCATGGCCATACCATGCTCGTGGTCGAGACAGCGGAACTCGCAACTGTCTTTATTCAG
The DNA here is from genome assembly GCA_963531275.1 of uncultured Neisseria sp. Classification (GTDB taxonomy): domain Bacteria; phylum Pseudomonadota; class Gammaproteobacteria; order Burkholderiales; family Neisseriaceae; genus Neisseria. Next base: position 2,525 of record CAUSHT010000020.1, on the reverse strand, counting down.
ATTGTAATGGCGGGCGGTAAAGCAACGTGATGAATAGGCGAGCGGCATTTTACCCCAAGCGAAGAGTTCGGTTTCAATGCCGTCTGAAGCCTTGATGATTTCGGCAACCTTATCGCGGCTCAGCTCGGACGGTGCAATCCAGCGGAATGCCCCTAATTTTCGGAATACGTCCAAAGTGGTTTCGTTGTAGATATTCAGGCTTGCACCGGCAACAAACGGGATGCCATGTTCGCGTGCCAATTTGACTGCCCCCATGTCGTTGGCTTCAACTTTAAACTTTCCCTGCTCCGTGATTTTGCGCAGGCGTTTCAGATCGGATTCGCTTTCGAGCAGGACTTGTGAAGAAAGAATAATCTCCTTACCGCTTTCTGCCAGGTCTTCAGCCAGTCCGAACCAGTCGGCAAAGCGCATTTTCTGACGGCGTGAGCAGACTACCTCGCCCAAATAGACTGTGTCCAACGGCGTATCCAGCATGGAAACGTAAAATTCCAGTAGGGCTTCTTTTTGCCAGAAAAATAAAATAGGGCCCAGCGACAATTTCAATGAATTCATTTTCTTCCCCTTATTTCCATGGGCGGTTGTATGCGCCCAAAGTTGTCTGATGACCTTCCGAAACTTTGCTCAAGGCATTGTTCCAGGACGGATTGACTTTGAAATGCGACGGGTCGGCTGCGGCTGCATCCAGTGCTTGGCGCAGGGATTTGGTTACTTGCGCCGTATACATCGGACTGCGTTGGCGTCCCTCGATTTTGATGGCGGACACACCGATTTTGATGAGTTCGGGCAACATTTCCAAAACATTCAGGCTGGTCGGTTCTTCCAAAGCATAGTAGGTTTCATCATTGACTTCAAAGCGGCCTTTGCACAAGGTTGGATAACCTGCCGGTTCATTGGGTTTGTATTGGTCTATCAATACTTGGTTTAGACGTACGTTCATGCGGTCGGGCAGTTGTTCCCAGCGGACGGATTTTGCCGGAGAGCAGACACCTTGCATATTGGGCGACTCGCCTGTTGCATAGCTCGACAAGATGCAACGGCCTTCCACCATCACACACAAACTGCCGAAGCCAAAGACTTCGATTTCTACATCAGTATTGTCAATCACATGTTTGACCTGATCGATGGTCAGTACGCGCGGCAAAACGGCACGACGGATGCCGAACAGCTCCTTCATCATATTGATGGCTTCGTAATTGGTGGCCGAACCTTGTACCGACATATGCAGGCGTAAATTCGGATGTTTGTCTGCCGCATACGCCATGATGGCGGGGTCGGCAACAATAATCGCATCGGCACCCAAATCCGCCGCCGTATCCACAGCGGCGTGCCAACGCTCCACTTGGCCGGCTTGTGCGAATGTATTGATGGCCATCAGTACATTGCGCCCGCGCGCATGGGCGTAAGCTACGCCTTCCCGCGCCGATTTCATATCGAAATTCAGTCCCGGAAAGTTTCGTGCATTGGTCGCATCTTTCAAACCCATGTAAACCGTGTCCGCACCGTTGTCCACAGCGGTTTTCAGTGCAGGCAGGTTGCCGGCGGGGCAGACCAATTCTGGAATTTTCTGCATTTTGTGTTCCTCGTCTTGATGATAACCTCTATCGGGTTAATCAATATTTTGTAGAATTCCGGATATTTTATGGATTAATGACACAAGATATGCTGATTTAAATCAAATTGAAAAATTCAGGTTGACGTAGGCATATTGTTTACAAAATCTTAACAGACGTTGTTTTTTATATATTTCATGTGCTTAAAAATTTTGATGACGGATTTTGTTTCAAAATCGACTTATGTTTTTAACTATCGTATTTATTAATTTTTACAATAATAGCGATAGAAAAATGAAAAAAGGCCGTCTGAAAATCTGGTTTCAGACGGCCTTTTGCTTTAAAGGGATGTATTTAAGAGGAACCCAAACGTTTATCAGGTCGGGTAAACACAAAAATAAACAGCGAGGTTAACGCGCCCAAAGTATCGGCAAGCATGTCTTTTTGCGCGTCCCAAATATCGCCTTGAGAACCCAAGAATTCCAGTCCAGCCTCTCCGCCGTCGATAACGGCATATTGCCATTCGATGATTTCATAGGCGGCAGCCACGCTCATAATGAAGAACAGGGAGAAAAACAAAGCCAGCGGCAGATTACACAGCTTGCGGCGCAGCAGCCATTCGGCCATCGGGTAGGCATAAAAGCCGATGATATAGTGTGCAATGCGGTCGTAATGATTGCGGTTTTCGCCCAAAATCGGCTCGACAAAGCGGTTGATGGATTCAAACGGCACATCGGCAAAAGTATAGTATGCGCCGATTGAATGCATAATCAGCCAGAAGCTCATGAATAAGTAGGCCAGGTTGCTGAAGCGGAAAATGCGGTAAGTGGCAACCAGAAGGAAGAATACGGATGCTACGGGGATGATTTCGGCGTACCAAACCGCGCGGTCATGGGGATTGATACCTGACCAAACAATGAGGGCGAAGATAAGCGTAGCAAGAAAAATGGGAAAGATTGGAGAGGGTTTATTCAT
>CAUSHT010000019.1:0-15049 GCA_963531275.1 uncultured Neisseria sp. | reverse complement strand
CGCGTCAGCAGCGAAGAATCGAACTATACGCCTCACAACAAAACCAGTCAACACCTTTCTCGAAATTATTTTCAGAAATTTAACCACCACCCTGTTTTAACAGGGTTTTTATTTTATAAAAAATACAATCAAACTTCCTACACAATCCATACATACAAAAAAACGCAAAACAAAGGCCGTCTGAATTGCTCTTTCAGACGGCCTTTTGAGGTTCATCTATCTTTATATTTTAGTCAGCGAACTGTTTTTTCATTCGTTCGCGTCGCTCTTGCGCTTCTACGGACAATGTCGCGGTCGGACGTGCCAGCAGGCGTTTGAGGCCGATGGGTTCGCCGGTATCGGCACAGAAACCGTAATTACCTTCGTCGATGCTGCGGATAGTCGCTTGCACTTTATTGAGAAGTTTACGCTCGCGGTCGCGAGTGCGCAGTTCTAAAGCGTACTCTTCTTCTTGAGTAGCTCGGTCGGCAGGATCGGGGGCGGATTCGTGCTCTTGAAGATGGCCTGTAGTGGTGTTTGCATTTTCAATCAGTTCTTCTTGCATTTTAACCAGTAGTTCGCGGAAGAAGGCCAATTGGTCGCTGTTCATGTAGTCCTCTTCAGGACCATCCCAGTTTAAAATATCTTGTTCTGTCAGCTTTGCCATGGTGTCTGCTTTCGGTTTGTTGTTAATGATTTGGATGCTACGGGTTTGCTTTTATTGGGTTTTCTTGAATTTCCGTTTTGGAAATTGGGCGAAATCATATCACGTTTTACCTATTCATTTGTTCTTTATATTTCGATTTGCACTTTTTTGCACTACCTTACACCTAAATGTATTAAAGCGCTTTTTAGGACGTTGTATTTTTGGTCGTTAATACCTGCTGTGCTTTCAGACGGCCTATTGAAGCAACCATAGGTTGGTTTGCTGGATAAGTTGGGGAAACCATCGGGCCAGCCACAACCATAATAAGAGTGCCAACAAACTGCCTGAAAAATCGTACCGTCCTGCGCGTAAGAAGGAAAACGGTTTGAGCAATGGCTGCAGGATTCGTTCGATGGCATAAGTCAACGGCGAATAGCGGCCTTGTATGCTGGCCACCATTCTAATAATCAGACCAATAAGTAATGTATAGGCCGCGGCTTTCAGCATATGGAGTGCGGCAAACCCAAAGTTTGCCAAAATCAGCTTATTGCTGATGGACAGCGCCGGCGAGATGAAAATAATGGCGGTGCAGGCAAGGTAGTACACCAGAAAACCTGAAGGCAGGCAGTACCAATCGGTTTTCGCGCCGGATGGAAATGCTTTTTGCCAAGGTTTGGTCAGCCAGCCTGTTGCCTGTATGCTGAATTTGAGCAGGGGGTGTTCTGCTGCCAATCCTGCGTATCGGAGCAAAAAGCGCGTGATACACAGGATGGCAATAGCGTCTGCCAATAATAGGAGCAAGTCGCCGCGCATGTTCAGACGGCCTTATATTGTTGCGCCATTTCTTGCGAACGTTTGACGCAGGCTTCTACACCCTGTTCGATGGCTTCGGCAACATGATGGGCTTTGAAGGTTTCGATGGCTTCGTGTGTCGTGCCGCCTTTGGAAGTCACGTTTTGCTGTAATTGTGCGAATGCTTCACCGGTTTGTTCGGCCAAAGCCACTGCGCCTTTAAATGTGGCGAGGCTCAGTTCGCGTGCGTCTTGTTCGTTGAAACCTTGTGCCAAAGCCGCGTTTTGGAGCGCGCCCAACAGATAGAAAACATAGGCGGGGCCGCTGCCGCTGATGCCGGTAATATTGTGGAGCTGCTCTTCTTCGTTCAGCCAAACGGTTGTGCCGACAGAGCGCATGATGCCGTCGGCGGCTGTGCGGTCTGCTTCTGAAACGCCTGCATCGGCAAACATACCGGATACGCCCAAACCGATTTTGGCTGGCGTGTTGGGCATGATGCGAACGATACGGCGTTTGCCGCCCAGATAATGGCTGAGGGTATCGATGGACAAACCAGCCGCTACGGACAACACCAGCGCGCCATTTAAACGGATGTTTTGACAGGCTGCCTGCATGTCTTGCGGTTTGACGGCGAGAATGAGGACATCGTCCGCACTCAATTCGGGCAGGTTTTCAGAAGTGGCTACGCCCAATTCTTGCACCAGTTGCGCTCGTCTTTCAGAGCCGCGTTCGACAATGTGGACACGATAACCGTCTTGTTTGACCAAACCGCCTGCAATGGCAGTCGCCATATTGCCGCCGCCGAGAAAATAGATATTCATATATATGTCACTCCTTTGTGATATCGATCAGGCCGTCTGAAACTGCTGTCTGCCCTGTTCAGACGGCCTATTACTTTTATTGAGGATAATGCCGCTTGCCGAAAATCGCACTGCCGATGCGGACATGGGTTGCGCCGCATTCTACCGCGATTGGCATATCTCCGGACATACCCATAGACAAAACATCTGCTTCAACGCCAGCCGCATTCAACTCAGCCAACAGCCGTTGCATGGTATGAAACTGGCTGCGCAACTCATCGTCGCTGCTGTCGGCCTTGGCCACACACATCAATCCGCGCACTTTAATATTCGGCAACTTGGCCACTTCAAGGGCCAGCGCAACCGCCTCATCGGGTGCTACGCCGTGTTTCGCCTCTTCTGCGGCAATGTTCACTTCAATGCACACCTGCAACGGCGGCATTTCAGACGGCCTTTGTTCACTCAAGCGCCGCGCTGTTTTCAGACGGCCTATCGTATGCACCCAATGTGCGCGCTCGGCCACAAATTTGGTTTTATTGGACTGCACATCACCGATAACGTGCCAAACAATATCCGGCAAATCGGCCAGCGTTTCCGTTTTTTCAAACCATTCCTGAATATAGTTCTCGCCGAAATCGCACTGACCGGCCGCATACACTTCGCGGATATCGTCTGCCGGAAACGTCTTGCTGACCGCTACCAGCTTCACCGCACCCGCAGGCCGTCCGACAGCCTCAGCCGCCTGTTCAAGCGCCCGGCATACGTCCTGATAGTTTTGTTGCAATACCGACATGGTTTTCTCCTTTAACCCGTTCATCACTCGGCATTTTGAAAATTTTACTTGGTCGAACGGGTTTATCTATTTAAAATAAAGCGATTTTATTATTCTAAACCAAAACAAGGCCACATTATGCAGATTACCGACTTACTCGCGTTCGGCGTGAAAAACAAAGCCTCCGACCTCCATTTGAGTTCGGGCATTTCCCCTATGATACGCGTACACGGCGACATCCGCCGCATCAACCTGCCCGAGATGAGCTCGGAAGAAGTCGGTACCATGATTACCTCGGTCATGAACGACCACCAGCGCAAGCTCTATCAACAGGATTTTGAAGTCGATTTCTCATTTGAGCTGCCTAATGTTGCCCGTTTCCGCGTTAACGCCTTTATGACCGAACGCGGCCCGGCCGCCGTATTCCGTACCATTCCGAGCACCGTCCTGACACTGGAAGAATTACGTGCGCCGCGCATTTTCCAAAAAATTGCCGAAAATCCGCGCGGTTTGGTCTTGGTAACCGGCCCGACCGGTTCGGGTAAATCCACCACGCTGGCGGCGATGGTCAACTACATCAACGAAACCCAACCGGCCCACATTCTGACCATCGAAGACCCGATTGAGTTCGTCCATCAAAGCAAAAAAGCGCTCATCAACCAGCGTGAGCTGCATCAGCACACCCACAGCTTCACCAACGCCCTGCGTTCCGCCCTGCGCGAAGACCCAGACGTGATTTTGATCGGCGAGATGCGCGACCCTGAAACCATCTCCCTCGCCCTGACCGCCGCCGAAACCGGCCACTTGGTTTTCGGCACGCTGCACACAACTGGCGCCGCCAAAACCATCGACCGTATTGTCGACGTATTCCCCGCAGGCGAAAAAGAAATCGTACGCTCCATGTTGTCCGAATCCTTGCGCGCCATCATTTCCCAAACCCTGCTGAAAACCCGCGACGGCAACGGCCGCGTCGCCGCACACGAAATCCTGATTTCCACACCGGCCGTGCGCAACCTCATCCGCGAGAACAAAATCGCCCAAATCAACGCCGCCCTCCAAACCGGTCAGGCCCACGGTATGCAAACCCTCGATCAAGCCCTGCAAACCCTTGTCCGCCAAGGCACCATCAGCCCCGAGCTGGCACGCAGCAAGGCGCAAAACATCGAAAACCTCTCTGTTTTCTAAACCATACTTAGGCCGTCTGAACCCCATCATCCCATTTTCAGACGGCCTTTCAGCCTGACCGAATACCCGTTTTAAAGAGAATCATCATGAGCGACCTCGCCCCTCTGCACGACCTGTTAAGCGAAATGGTGCAAGCCTACTCACAAAAAAACCAAGCACCGCACATCCCCACTCCGGCCGAAATCGGCACGCATCTTCATCCCCTGCTCGACCGCATGTGTGAAGAGGCCGAAAAACGTAACGCATCCGACATCTTTATCAGTGCAGGCTTTCCCCCTGCCATCAAAGTCGGCGGCACCCTCACGCCCATGCCCCACAAAGCGCTGTCCGGCGCGGACACCGCCGCCATCGCCGAATCCACTATGAACCCCGACCAGCTCGAAGCCTTCAATCGTGACTGGGAAATTAACTATTCCGTCCAATCGCGCAGCAACACACGCTACCGCGTCAACGCCTACCACGAGCAGGGCCGCGTCGGCATGGTATTGCGCCGCATCAGCCAAGACATCCCCGAAATGAAGACCCTCGGTTTGCCCGAAAAGCTCCAAGAGCTTGCTCTTGCGCCGCGCGGCCTGCTGATTCTCGCAGGCCCGACCGGTTCGGGTAAGTCCACCACCATGGCCTCCATGCTCAACTACCGCAACCAAAAGCTGCCCGGCCATATCGTTACCATCGAAGACCCCATCGAGTTTATCTACAAACCTTGCCGCAGCATCTTCACCCAGCGCGAAATCGGCATCGATACCGACAACTGGAAAATCGCCGTTCAAAGTGCCATGCGTCAAGCGCCCGATGTCGTCTGTATCGGCGAAGTCCGCAGTGAAGAAAGCATGGAATACGCCCTCCAACTGGCTCAAACCGGCCATCTGTGCGTTTTCACCATCCATGCCAGCACAGCTTCCCAAACCATCGAGCGCATCATCAACTTCTATCCGGAAGACCGCCGCCAACAGGTTTTGATGGATTTGGCGTTAAACCTCGTCGGCATCATCGGCCAACGCCTCACCATTAAGAAAAACCGCCAACGCACAGCCGTTACCGACCTCCTGCTCAACACTCCAGCCATGCAGGACTTGATTTTCAAAGGCGAATTGCTGGAAATCCGCGATCTGATGGCACGCTCCGGCAGCAACGGCATGCAGACGTTCGACCAAAACCTCTTCAACCTCTACGCACAAGGCCAAATCGAACTCAGCGAAGCCCTGCGCCAAGCGGTATCCGCCAACGATTTGCGCCTGCGCATTCAAATGCACGACGAGGGCAACAATACCGAGCGTCTCTACGACCGCATCAGCGACCTCAACCTGATGACCTAATGGCGCAAGCCAAAAAAGGCCGTCTGAACGGATGTGGAAACGAAATCAAGTATTTCCCCGTATCCGTTCAGACGGCCTTATCCTATCTCAAGCATTCTGAAACCGACTGAAAATCCTGTTAAAATCCAATCATTCACCTCATAACGAATAATAAACAACACCAGCATGAAAACTCCGCCACTCAAACCTCTGATCATTGCCTCCCTGCCCGTCTTCGCCAGCGTGTTCATCGCCGCCACCCTCGTTTGGCACTTCGACACGCCCAAACTGGTTATGCCCTTCGTACTCGGCATTATTGCCGGCGGTTTGGTCGATTTGGACAACCGCCTCACAGGCCGTCTGAAAAACATCGTCATTACCGTTGCCCTGTTTACCCTCTCCTCATTGCTTGCCCAAAGCACCATCGGCACAGGCGTTCCCTTCATCTTGGCCATGACCCTGATGACTTTCGGCTTCACCATCCTCGGCACCGTCGGCCTCAAATACCGTACCTTCGCTTTCGGTGCGCTTGCCGTAGCCACCTACACCACGCTGACCTACACCCCCGAGACCTACTGGCTGACCAACCCCGTCATGATTCTGCTGGGTACTGTCCTATACAGCGTCAACACCCTGATCTTCCAAATCATCCTGCCCCACCGCCCCGTCCAAGAAACCGTCGCCAACGCCTACGACGCACTCAGCAACTACTTCGATGCCAAAGCCGACTTTTTCGATCCCGACGAAGCCGCATGGTTGGGCAACCGCCAAATCGACCTGGCCATGAGCAACACCGGCGTGATTACCGCCTTCAACCAATGTCGCGGCGCACTTTTCTACCGATTGCGCGGCCAACACCGCCATCCGCGTACCGCCAAAATGCTGCGCTATTACCTCTGCGCGCAAGACATGCACGAACGCATCAGCTCCGCCCACGTCGATTACAGCGAAATGGCCGAGCAGCTCAAAAATACCGACCTCATCTTCCGCATCCGCCGCCTGCTCGAAATGCAAGGCCAGGCGTGCCGCAACGTTGCCGCCTCCCTGCGCAACAACAAACCCTACGCATACAGCAAACGCCTCGGCCGCGCCATGGAAGGCTGCCGCCAATCCCTCAGCCATTTTGCCGAGACCCATGCCGACAATGCCAACCTCCACAATATCCGCCGCCTGCTCGACAACCTCAGCAGCGTCGATTACCAACTGCGGCAACTGCAAAACGATGCGTCCCTTGCCGAAAATGACAACGCTAACACCCGCATCGCCGCCCTTGAAAACACCAAGTTCCGCAATATCGGCGAAACCGTCCTCAGCCAGCTCAATTTCGACTCCGGCGTCTTCCGCCATGCCACCCGCCTCTCCATCGTTGTGGCCACGGCCTGCATCATTGTCGAAATCCTTCATCTCAATCTCGGCTACTGGATTCTGCTGACCGCCCTTTTCGTCTGCCAACCTAACTACACCGCTACCAAAAGCCGCGTGTACCAACGTATCGCAGGCACGATTCTCGGCGTGATTGTCGGTTCGCTCGTTCCCTACTTCACCCCGTCCGTTGAAACCAAGCTCTGGATTGTCATCGCCAGCACCACCCTGTTCTTCATGACCCGAAGCTACAAATACAGCTTCTCCACCTTCTTCATCACCATCCAAGCCCTGACTAGCCTCTCGCTTGCCGGTTTGGACGTGTACCACGCCATGCCCATCCGCATCATCGACACCATCGTCGGTTCCGTTATCGCATGGGCTGCCGCCACCTACCTCTGGCCCGATTGGCGTTACCTCACCCTCAGCCACACCGCCGCCCAAACCATCACTGCCAACGGCCGCTATCTCGATGCCATCCTCGACCAGCTGCAAAACGGCAGCCGCGACGATTTCGACTACCGCCTCACCCGCCGCCAAGCACACGAAAGCACCGCCGCCCTCAGCAGCACCCTGTCCGACATGAGCAGCAACCCGAAAAAATACCAAGACCGCCTGCAAGACGGTTTTACCCTGCTCAAAACCAGCTATGCGCTGACCGGCCACATTTCCGCGCTCGGCGCATACCGCGACCAAGTCCGAATCGACGGCAACGACGGCTTTGCGCCCTATGCCAAGCTGACCCACCACATCGCCGAGTTGCTGACCCAAATGCCCCAAACCGACCCCGAGGCTTTTGAAACGGCCATGACCCAAATCCGTCAGGAATTTGCCGAGCTTGAACAAAACACACAAGCGCAGCAAGACCACATCCTCAAACACCAGCTCGACCTGATTATCCGCCAGCTTACCCCGTGCTATCAGGCATTGCACCGACAAGCCGACGTAGAGGCCGTCTGAAAAGAGCCGGACGCTTTCCAGCCTGTTTAGCAACAAGTCTGCCAATCATCGGCGTTGAATCCAGCTAAACACTTCCTCGAATAAAAACCAAAACAAAAGGCCGTCTGAAACCTGATTTCCAGATTTCAGACGGCCTTTATTTTTAACAATAGATTTTAAAACCGATTATGCGCCGCGTTTTTCCAAAGCAGCAACGGCAGGCAACTCTTTGCCTTCCAAGAACTCAAGGAACGCACCGCCGCCGGTAGAGATGTAGCTGATTTGATCGGTTACGCCGAATTTGGCAATCGCCGCCAAAGTGTCGCCGCCGCCGGCAATCGAGAACGCATCGCTTTGGGCAATCGCTTCGGCCAATACTTTGGTACCGCCGGCAAATTGGTCAAACTCAAATACGCCGACCGGGCCGTTCCATACGACCGTACCGGCAGCTTTGAGCAAATCGGCTAAAGCAGCGGCGGATTTCGGGCCGATGTCTAAAATCATGTCGTCTTCGGCAACGTCGGCAATGTCTTTCACCACAGCTTCCGCATCGGCGGCAAAGGCTTTAGCGACAACCACATCGGTCGGCAGCGGAACAGAGCCGCCTTTGGCCGCCATTTTCGCCATGATTTTTTTGGATTCTTCCACCAAATCGTGTTCGGCCAAAGATTTGCCGATGGCTTTGCCTTCTGCCAACAGGAAGGTGTTGGCGATACCGCCGCCGACGATGAGTTGGTCGACTTTGTCGGCCAAAGATTCGAGGATGGTCAGTTTGGTGGACACTTTGCTGCCGGCAACGATGGCAACCATCGGATGAGCCGGTTGTTTCAGGGCTTTGCCCAAAGCGTCGAGTTCGCCCGCCATCAACACGCCGGCGCAGGCAACCGGTGCGGCTTGGGCAACGGCTTCAGTCGAAGCTTGGGCGCGGTGGGCGGTACCGAATGCGTCGTTGACGAACACGTCACACAAAGAAGCGTAGGCTTTGCCCAGCTCCAAGTCGTTTTTCTTCTCGCCTTTGTTGATGCGCACGTTTTGCAGCATCACGACATCACCGGCATTCAAGGTCGGTTTGTTTTCACGCCAGTCGTTCAATACTTTCACGTCTTTGCCCAACAGTTTGCCCAAATGCGCGGCAACAGGCGCTACATCGTCTTCAGGATGGAATTCGCCTTCGGTCGGACGGCCGAGGTGGGTCATCACGATCACAGACGCGCCGTTATCCAAGCAGTATTTGATGGATGCGAGCGAAGCGCGGATACGGGTGTCGTCGCTGATGTTGCCGTCTTTAAACGGTACGTTCATATCGGCACGGATCAGAACGGTTTTGCCTTGAACATTTTGTTCGGTCAGTTTCAAAAATGCCATGATGATTCCTTTGTGATGGTTGGAAACGGGAATGTTTGGGATTATCCGCGAATGAGGCGTGACGGTAAAGATTGGCAACGGCCGCGCTTGATGTGAATCAGCAGATAAAGCCGCAGGCCGTCTGAAACATTCGGCCAATCTTTCAGATTTTCCGCTATACTTTGGCGATTGATTTTCATTTTACGGATTGAACCATGTTACGCCGAATTGCTTTAATGCTTGCCTTCGCGCTACCTGCCACCTCATGGGCGCAGACGCTTTCTGAAACCCTGCCCAACGGTCTGAAAATCATCATCAAAGAAGACCACCGCGCGCCTGTGGCCGTTTCGCAGATTTGGTACAAAATCGGCAGCGTGGATGAAAAACCGGGCAAAAGCGGCCTGAGCCACGCTTTGGAACACATGATGTTTAAAGGCACGAAAGACGTTCCCTCCGGCGAGTTCAACCGCCGCGTGTCCGAACTGGGCGGACAAAACAATGCCTACACCAGCCGCAATGAAACGGTGTATTACGAAAACGTCGCCGCCGCCAACCTGCCCGAGATTCTGAAGCTTGAAGCCGACCGCATGCACAACCTTAACTTCAGCGACAAAGAATTCCTCAACGAGATGAACGTCATCCGTGAAGAACGCCGCCAGCGCACGGAAGACACGGCCGACGGCAAAATGTGGGAACAAGCCTATCTTGCCGCCTTTACCCAACCGTCCATGCGCGCCTCCGTCATCGGCTACATGAAAGATTTGCACACCCTAAAAGCCGACGACCTGCGCGCGTGGTATAAACAATATTACGCGCCCAACAATGCCGTATTGGTCATTGTCGGCGATGTCGATGCCAAACAAACGCTTCAGACGGCCGCCAAACTCTTTGGCGATATTCCGGCCAAAGCCCAGCCGCCACGCAACAAGCTCCATACCGAACCCTATTTACGCAAGCCCGTTACAGTCAAAGCCACTTCCCCGGTCACACACCAGCCGCTGATTGCCATCAACTTCCGTGTGCCGAAACTCCAAAAAATCGATGACACGATGCCTTTTGCCCTCGACGTCCTCTCCGATATTTTGGCAGGCAACGCGTCCAGCCGTTTTGACAAAAACCTCGTGCGCGGCAAGCAAACCGCATTGAGCGCAGGAACGCATTACGACATCATCAGCCGTGAAATGCCGCTGTTCAGCGTCATGGCCATGCCTGCCGAAGGCGTGAAAACCGATACCCTGATTGCCCAGCTACGCCAAGAAATCAAAGACATTGCCGACAACGGCGTTTCCGAAGAAGAATTGCAGCGCGTCAAAACCCAAGCAGCGGTCAGCGAAATCTACGCCAAAGACTCCATATCTTCCCAAGCCTCCATGATGGGCCGCCTCGAAGCGCGCGGTTTCCAATATACCGACGAACAAGAAATCCACCGCCGCCTGCAGGCAGTCAGCGCGCAAGAAGTACAGGCCGCCGCCCGGATGTTGACCGACGAGCGCATGAGTACCGTCATCATCGAGCCACAAAAACCTGCCGCCGCGCCAAGCAAAAAAGCTGCCAAACGCCGATAAACACCAGGCCGTCTGAAAGCCCATACCCTTTCAGACGGCCTTAACAGAAAGCCACAACATGAAACCCACCCTGCTCGCCCTTGCCCTACTCCTGCCCTTAAGCGTCCAAGCCGCCACCGACATCCAACGCTGGCGCAACCGCGACGGCACCCAAATCCTCCTTGTCGAACGCCACGAAAACCCCATCATCGACCTTGAAGTCAGCTTCAAAGGCGCAGGCAGCGTCGCCAATCCGGACGGCAAAAGCCAAGTTGCCGAATTTACCGCCGCCCTTCTGACCGACGGCACCCAAGAACTGGACGAAGAAGCCTTCAATGCCGAAGCCGACAACATCGGCGCGCACATCAGCAGCGACAGCAATGCCGAAAGTGCATCCGCAGGCTTCCGCAGCCTCAGCAAAGCTGACATCCGCGACAAAGCCGCCATCTTGCTCAACCACTCGCTGACCCGTCCGCGCTTTGACGAAGCCGTTTTCCGCCGCCGTCAAATCCAATCCATTACCGGCTTGCAACAACAGGAAACCACCCCCGACTACACCGCCACGCGCGAACTGACCAAGCTCATCTACCCAAACCACCCCTACGGCAGCGGCGCAAACGTAACCGTTGACAGCCTCAAACGCGTCAATTTGGACGACATCCGCGCCTTCCACCGCACCCACTACGGCAAAGACAATGCCATCGTCGCCATCGTCGGCGACCTCAACCGCAAACAGGCAGAGCAACTGGTCGAGCGCGTCCTCAAAGACCTGCCGGCCAAAGCCACTGCAACCCACGCCATCCCGCCCGTTCCCAAACAAGCCGCCCAACGCCGCGACATCCCCTTTGCCGGCACACAGGCACAAATCCTGCTCGGCACTTCCCTCTTCAAACGCCATGATCCCGACTATTACGCCCTCGTTGCCGGCAACTACATCCTCGGCGGCGGCGGTTTCGACAGCCGCCTCATGAAAGTTTTGCGCGACCAACACGGCTACACCTACGGCGTATACAGCAGCCTCGCCCCAGCGACAGAAGAGGGCACGTTTACCGTTTCCTACTCCACCCAAAAGAAAAACACCAAAGCCTCACTGGCCGACACCCAAGCCGTCATAGAGCAGTTTATCGCCGAAGGCCCGACCGAAGCCGAGCTGAGACAGGCCAAAGCCAACATCGTCGGCAGCTTTCCCCTGCGCTACGACTCTAACGACAAACTGCTCAACTACCTGAGCCTGATCGGCCTCTACGACCTGCCCAACGACTACTTGGAAGCCTATCCCAAAGCCATCAACAGCCTGACCGTCGAACAAGTCCGCGACGCATGGCAACGCCGCGTCAAATTCAAAGACCTCAACACCGTCGTTGTCGGTGCAGAATAAAACGCTTTAAAACAACAGGCCGTCTGAAAGATTTTTCAGACGGCCTGTTGTTTCTTAAATTATTCAAATCATTTATGTTATCGTGATACAATTACTTATTTCTTCACTTTTTGATCATAAAAGGAATATATTTTATGAAAACTTACAAGATATTCAAAAATCCGACAGGTCAATATGAAGCTGTCAAACAAGGTTGGTCTTGGCCTGCATTTCTTTTTGGTGGCATTTGGGCATGCGTAAAAAAAATATGGGGTTTGGGTATCGGAATCTTTGTTGTATTTATAATTTTGAATTTAATCGCCGGTGAAAATCAAACCATGGGAAGCCTCATCAGCGCACTTGGCTTCGGTGTAGGTATTGTACTTGGCTTACAAGGTAACAAATTGCGTGAAGAAAATCTGAAAAAACGTGGCTATCAAGAAGCACCTAAAATCATTCAGGCCAATAACCCAGAAGCTGCTGTCGCACAATACATTTCCGAATACGAAAAATAAATCGGATCCTTAAAATAAAAAAGGCCGTCTGAAACCTTGAAACAGGTTTCAGACGGCCTTTTTTTTAACCGGTTTATTGCTTATTCAACCGTTACCGATTTAGCCAAGTTACGCGGTTTGTCCACGTCTGTACCGCGTGCAAGGGCAGCGTGGTAAGACAGGAGCTGCACGGGGATGGTGTGCACAATCGGCGAGAGTACGCCGACATGGCGTGGGGCGCGGATAACGTGCACGCCTTCGGTGGCGTTGAAGTTGCTGTCGAGGTCGGCGAAGACAAAGAGTTCACCGCCGCGTGCACCGACTTCCTGCATATTGGCTTTCACTTTGTCCAACAGACTGTCGTTCGGAGCAATCACGACAACGGGCATGTTCTCGTCCACCAATGCCAACGGGCCGTGTTTCAGCTCACCCGCAGGATATGCTTCGGCGTGAATATAGGTAATCTCTTTCAGCTTCAATGCGCCTTCAAGGGCGATTGGGAAGTGGATGCCGCGGCCCAAGAAGAGTGCGCTGGTTTTCTTGGCAAATTTTTGCGCCCAAGCGGCGATTTGCGGCTCAAGGTTGAGAACGTGCTGGATGCTGCCCGGCAGTTGGCGCAATTCTTCAACGTATTCACGCGATTGCTCGTCGGAAACCAGACCGCGCTGTTTGCCCAAGGTAACGGCCAAGCCGAACAAGACAACCAGTTGGGTCGTGAACGCTTTGGTAGAGGCAACGCCGATTTCTGCGCCGGCGCGGGTGTACAGTACCAATTCGCTTTCACGCGGCAGGGCGGATTCCATCACGTTACAAATAGACAGGCTGTGTTTGTGTCCCAAGGATTGCGCGTATTTCAGGGCTTCCATGGTGTCCAAGGTTTCGCCGGATTGGGAAATGGTGATGACCAATTGTTTCGGATCGGCAATCACGTCACGGTAGCGGTATTCGCTGGCGATTTCCACGTCGGTCGGCACTTTGGCGATGGATTCGAGCCAGTATTTGGCGGTCAGCGCGGCATAGTAGGACGTACCGCAGGCAAGGATTTTGATGCTGTGGATATCGTCGAACACTTCGCGGGCGTTCGCGCCGAAGTTTTCAGGTTCGAAGCCGCCGTCCAAGAAGACTTCGGCGGTATCGGCGATGGCGCGGGGTTGCTCGTGGATTTCTTTTTGCATGAAGTGGCTGTATGGGCCCAACTCCAAAGAAGCCAGAGACAATTCGGATACTTTAACCGCGCGTTCGGTTTGCGCACCGGTTTTGTCGAGCAGTTTTTCGATACCGTTTGCGTTCAGCAGGGCGATGTCACCGTCTTCCAAGTAGGCGATACGGCGGGTAAAGGCGATGACGGCGGATACGTCGGAAGCGATGAAGGTTTCCTGGTCGCCCAAGGCCACCAACAGCGGGCAGCCCATACGCGCAACAACCATTTCTTCAGGGTTGTCTTGTGCGATAACGGCAATGGCGTATGCACCGTGGAAACGGGCAGTCGCAGCTTGGACGGCTTCAAACAGTTTGCCACCGTTTTGCGTGTATTCGTGGTTGACGCTGTGGGCGATGACTTCGGTATCGGTTTGCGATTCGAAGGTGTAACCCAAAGCTTGCAGGCGTTCGCGTTCGGCTTCGAAGTTTTCGATGATACCGTTGTGGACAACCGCAATCATGCCGCCGGAAATATGGGGGTGGGCATTAGGCTCGGTTACACCGCCGTGGGTTGCCCAACGGGTATGGCCGATGCCGATATGGCCGAACACGCCTTTTTCGCGCGCGGCGTCCTCCATCAGCTGCACGCGGCCGACACGGCGCACGCGTTTGATTTTGCCGTCCATATTCACGGCGATACCCGACGAGTCGTAGCCTCGATATTCAAGGCGTTTGAGACCGTCGGTCAGAAAATCGACTACATTGTGATTGGCGCGAATAGCACCTACGATACCGCACATATAAGTTCCTTAGTATCATTTTAGAAAATCTACGCCGCTGACTTTCAGACGGCATAGGGGATTACTTCAGTTTGCAACGTCATTATTATCCAAGGGAACGACCACCAAAACTTTGCTCATTTGCTTTCTGTTGTACTTCTTGAGCCATATTTTGTTGTTCTTGTATTATTTTTTCTTGAACTTTGGCATCAAAAGCATCAACGATATCTTTATTGTCTGCTAACAACTGTTTGGTAAACAAACCGTCTTTATCATTGATCAGATTGCTAACTAATGCACTAAAATCATTGTATTGTGCGTTTGATGAATGTTGCTGCCCTTTTTGAATTTTATCTAAATATTCAGGAGTTAATTTTTGATAATACTCATCATACTTATTTTGTCTATCTGCCAAACCATTTAAACCACCATTAATATATTTTGTAGCTTGTCGTACATTCTCTTTGTGAGAATCCGGAACTCTTTTTTCCCAATATAAAACAGCTATTTTGGCCGCAACTTCTGAAGTTGCGGCTAATTCTGGTTTATTAATTAGATCGATCTGCAATTCTTTCGTAGCCATTTCATAATTACTGCGCCCAGTTAATTGAATATATCCTC
>CAUSHT010000018.1:0-15064 GCA_963531275.1 uncultured Neisseria sp. | reverse complement strand
GTTGCACGCGTGGCCCAGTCCTACCGCAAAGCGATTGACGATGCCGTTGCAGGCCGTCCGTTTGATTACAGCCTGTTGAGCGAACTCGAAGGCCTTGCCAACCGCGGCTACACCAGCGGCTTCCTCGAGCGCCACCAAACTCAGGATTACCAAAACTACCTGACCGGCCACTCCATCGCCAAACAAAGCCAATATGTCGGCCACGTTACCGAAATCGATGAAAACGGCTGGGCGACAATCGAAGTCAAAAACCGCTTTGCAGTCGGCGATTCACTCGAAATCATCCACCCGAGCGGCAACCAAACCATCAAATTGGAACAAATGACCCGCAAAGGCCAGCCTGTCGATGTTGCCCCAGGCAACGGCATTCAGGTCAAAATCCCCAATATGCAGGGCAAAGAAAAAGCTTTGGTTGCGCGGATTATGAATCCTTAAGCATCAACAAAATAAAGGCCGTCTGAAAGTTTCAGACGGCCTTTTTAAATTATCTACGCTGTTTTAAGCCTGTTCTTGCAATACGGCGGCAATCAATTCTTCCGCACCATCATCTGCCAGTTTTTTGGCGACTGCACGACCCAAGGCATCGGCGTATTCGGCAGGGGCTTGCGCGTCCGCCTGCAAAATGACCGAACCGTCAGGATGACCGACCAAGCCGTGCAAGGTCAGCAAGCCGTTTTCTTCAGTGCAATATGCGGCCAGCGGCACTTGGCAGCTTCCGCCCAAAGCGCGCGCCAACGCGCGTTCGGCCGTAACGCAGGCGTGGGTGGTATCGTGGTTCAAAGGCTTTAAGACTTCGTACAAATCTTCGCGATGCGCTGCAATTTCGATACCCAATGCGCCTTGTCCGGCGGCAGGCAGGCTGTCGGATTCCGACAAAATCATGCGGATGCGTTCGTCCAATTCCAGACGCTGTAAACCGGCTGCGGCCAAGATAATCGCATCGTATTCGCCGTTATCGAGTTTGGACAAACGGGTTTGCACATTGCCGCGCAAAGGTTTGATAACCAAATGCGGATAGCGCGCGCGCAACTGGGCTTCGCGGCGCAGGCTGGATGTGCCGACAATAGCGCCTTTGGGCATTTCTTCCAGACGCGCGTATTGGTTGGACACAAATGCGTCAAACGGATTGGCACGTTCGCCGATGGCCGCAAGCGCGAAACCTTCAGGCAAATCCATCGGCACATCTTTAATCGAATGCACGGCCAAGTCGGCCCGGCCGTCATACAAAGCCTGTTCCAACTCTTTGACAAACAAGCCTTTACCACCGACTTTTGACAAAGTTCTGTCCAAAATCTGGTCGCCGCGCGTGGTCATGCCCAAAATCTCGACTTCGCAATCGGGATACAGGGCTTTCAGACGGCCTTGAATATGTTTTGCCTGCCACATGGCAAGCAGGCTTTCGCGACTGGCGATAACGAGTTTTTTCGGGTTCATAATGGTTGCCTGAAAGATGGAAAACGGCATGAAGTCTATCATATTTTGGGCGGTTTTTCAGACGGCATGGGGGTGAATATGTTATATTTACGCCTAAAAACCCAATTTTCCGGACAACATGAAACGCGCTAAACAATATCCTTTTTTATCCTTACAGCGGCAACGTTTTCATCTGAACTTTGAAAACGCTTCTTCAGCCGCCAACCTTCCTTCAGAGAACGACTTCTACCGCTGGGCGTGGTCTGCCTTGAAAAACGAATACTGCCGCGCAGACATCAGCCTGATTCTTCTGGATGAAGAAGAAGCCCGCGCTTACAACCGCGACTACCGAGGCAAAGATTACGCCACTAATGTATTGAGTTTCGCGCTCAACGAAGGCGAAGTCCTGCCTGACCAGTTTTCAGACGGCCTGTATGGCGATTTGGTGATTTGTCCGCAAGTAGTTTTAAAAGAAGCCGCCGAACAAGGCAAAACACCCGAGCAGCATTTTGCCCATCTGACCATACACGGTACTTTACACCTGATGGGCTACGACCACATCGAAGACGATGAAGCCGAAATAATGGAAGCCGAAGAAATCCGCCTGATGCTGGCGGCAGGCTTCCCCAACCCCTACCAAGAGGACGAATATTAAAATGGACGGTACGCAGTCGAAACCCAAGTTTTTCGAACGCCTAATATCCCGACTTGCCGGCGAGCCCGACTCCGCCGAAGACGTATTGACCCTGTTGCGCCAAGCGCACGAGCAGGAAGTTTTTGATGCCGACACACTGACCCGGCTGGAAAAAGTATTGGACTTTGCCGAGCTGGAAGTGCGCGATGCGATGATTACGCGCAGCCGCATGAACGTATTGAAAGAGAACGACAGCATCGAGCGCATCACGGCCTACATCATCGAAACCGCCCATTCGCGTTTCCCCGTCATCGGCGAAGACAAAGACGAAGTTTTGGGTATTTTGCACGCCAAAGACCTGCTCAAATATATGTTCAACCCCGAGCAGTTCCACCTGAAATCCGTCTTGCGCCCTGCCGTTTTCGTGCCCGAAGGCAAATCTTTGACTACCCTTTTAAAAGAGTTCCGCGAACAGCGCAACCACATGGCGATTGTCATCGACGAATACGGCGGTACATCCGGCTTGGTCACCTTTGAAGACATCATCGAGCAAATCGTCGGCGAAATCGAAGACGAGTTTGACGAAGACGACAGCGCCGACAATATCCACGCCGTTTCTTCCGAACGCTGGCGCATCCACGCGGCTACCGAAATCGAAGACATCAACACCTTCTTCGGCACGGAATACAGCAGCGAAGAAGCCGATACCATCGGCGGCCTGGTCATTCAAGAGTTGGGACATCTGCCCGTGCGCGGCGAAAAAGTCATCATCGGTAGCCTGCAATTTACCGTCGCACGCGCCGACAACCGCCGTCTGCACACCCTGATGGCCACACGAATTAAAGAAAACACGGATAAACCATGATTATTCTGGATCACGTCTCCAAACACTATCAAACACGCGACAAAAGAGACTTTGTCGCTGTCGAACCGACCAGCCTCGAAATCAAACAGGGGGAAATCTTTGGCCTGATGGGCTACTCCGGTGCGGGCAAATCCACCCTGCTGCGTCTGATTAACTTATTGGAACGTCCGGATACAGGTACCGTCAGCGTATGCGGCCAAGAACTGACCGCGCTCAACGCCACGCAACTGCGCCACGCCCGACAAAACATCGGCATGGTATTCCAACAGTTCAACCTATTGAGCAACCGTACCGTTGCCGAAAATGTCGCTTTTCCTTTAGAAATTGCCAAATGGCCGTCTAAAAAAATCCAAGCGCGCGTTGAAGAATGTTTGGAAATCGTCGACTTGCAAGACCGTGCCAACCATTACCCGTCCCAACTTTCCGGCGGTCAAAAACAACGTGTCGGCATTGCCCGCGCGCTGGCGCCGCAACCTCAAGTCATCCTCGCCGACGAACCCACTTCCGCCCTCGACCCTGCCACTACGCGCAGCGTTTTGAAGTGTTTGGAAGACATTAACCGACGCTTTAACGTAACCATCGTCATCGTTACCCACGAAATGAGCGTTATCCGCCGCCTGTGTGACCGTGCCGCCCTCTTGGATAAAGGCCGTCTGCTGGAAATCGTTGAAGTACACGGCAACCAAATCCATGCCCAATCCGAAATCGGGCAAGAGCTGATTCGAGAGGACTAATATGGCAGATTTAACATTTGAAAGTGCTGTTGAGACCATCGTCGGCATGAAGGGCGAAATTATCCAAGCCTTGGGCGAAACCTTTATTATGGTCGGCCTATCGACTACTTTCGCCGTTATCTTCGGTACGATTTTGGGCGTATTGCTGTTTGTTACATCTAGCCATCAGTTGCACTACAACAAACAGCTGAATTTGTTTTTGGACAACCTGGTCAACCTGATGCGTGCGTTCCCTTTCGTCATCCTGATGATTGCCATGATTCCTGTTACACGCGCCATCATCGGCACGACCATCGGCCCGGTTGCCGCCTCATTGGTATTGAGCGTATCCGGCTTGTTCTACTTCGCCCGTTTGGTCGAGCAAAATCTGCGTGAAGTACCCAGAGGCGTGATTGAAGCAGCCTCCGCAATGGGTGCCTCTCCCATGAGCATCATTTGCAAAGTGCTTTTGAATGAAGCGCGCGCAGGTATGGTTTCCAGCATTACCGTACTGGCTATCGGCCTTCTGTCGTACAGCGCAGCGGCAGGTATGATTGGCGGCGGCGGCTTGGGCGACCTTGCCATCCGTTACGGCTACTACCGCTATCAAATGGAAGTCATCATCTTCATCGTCGCCATCCTGGTTTTACTCGTTATCCTGATTCAAGGTATCGGCAACAGATTGGCACGCAAACTGGATAAACGTTAAACAAACCAGGCCGTCTGAAATGGATTTACTATTTTTCAGACGGCCTGTTATCTATTTAGAACATATTAGGATATATATTCCAAATAAATTTACAAAAAACATCCTCATAGTTCCAAAATAGATTTACAATCCCTCTTTTTTGACGACGGTAGCTTGAGGCCGTCTGAAACCGTTTTATCATCCATCAGGAGCAAAATATGCAAATCAACACATTCTTCAAAACCCTTTCAGCCGCTGCGCTCGCCATCGTACTGGCTGCCTGCGGCGGTCAAAAAGACAGCGCGCCTGCTGCTTCTGCCGCTTCTTCTGCCGACAACGGTACAGAGAAAAAAGAAATCGTCTTCGGTACAACCGTCGGCGACTTCGGCGATATGGTAAAAGACCAAATCCAACCGGCTTTGGAGAAAAAAGGCTATAAAGTCAAACTAATCGAGTTCACCGACTATGTACGCCCCAACCTTGCTTTGGCTGAAGGCGAATTGGACATCAACATCTTCCAACACAAACCTTATCTGGACGACTTCAAGAAAGAACACAAGCTGGACATCGTCGAAGCCTTCCAAGTACCGACCGCACCTTTGGGCCTGTACCCTGGCAAACTAAAATCTTTGGACGAAGTGAAAGACGGCGTCAGCGTTTCTGCACCTAACGACCCGTCCAACTTTGCCCGTGCATTGGTTATGTTGAACGAATTGGGCTGGATTAAACTGAAAGCCGACGTTGATCCGCTGACTGCTTCTAAAAACGATATTGCCGAAAATCCGAAAAACATCCAAATCGTAGAGCTTGAAGCTGCCCAACTGCCACGCAGCCGTGCCGACGTTGACTTTGCCATCGTTAACGGCAACTACGCCATGAGCAGCGGCATGAAACTGACTGAAGCCCTGTTCCAAGAGCCAAGCTTTGCCTACGTTAACTGGTCTGCCGTCCGCACTGCTGACAAAGACAGCCAATGGCTGAAAGATGTAACCGAAGCCTACAACTCTGACGAGTTCAAAGCCTACTCACAAAAACGCTTTGCCGGTTACAAATATCCTGCTGCATGGGGTGAAAATGCAGCTGCAGGTGCTCAAGCCGAAGCGGCTTCTACTGCTTCTGCAACCAAATAAGTAACTTTTTGAAAAAAGGCCGTCTGAACATTCAGACGGCCTTTTTCTATTGATGATCTATTCTCAAAGCTCAAAACAAGTTTTTTTGATTAACGCCAAATACTTACACAATTCCCTTTTTAAACCAAATCAATATGTTGTAAAAAAGTTCAATAAAAACCATGTTTTTATTCAATAAAATCAATCACTAAATGAATTATTCTAATTTTTTATAATATTCACTAGTAATGTTCCGTTTATCCTGATATTATACCGTTCATCTAAAGACATCCGGTTATCTGCATTACAGACCGTTCATCTGAATTGCTTCAAACCACTTTGTCGGATTTTCCCATGTATGTTGTGTTTCTCCGTATCGAAGGGGTTTGAGCGGTCGAAATACCGTATTGCTTAGATATTAAAGCTTCGTGCTTTGAAATGAGTGAATTTTTGTTTTAAGTGTCGTAATCTCTTGCTAATTACTCCCAGCTGCAAGAGTTTCAGGGTTGCCCCTTGGGCAGCCCTTCTTTTTTATCTTCCATTTTTTCAGTAATCGAACCTTCCCTGTCCTATACACATAGTCAAAACCGCAATCAAGGCCCCCCTTCCCCTCAGCCTCCAATCTTCTTCAATTCATTATTCGGCATCACCAGCCAAACCTGTGCCTTTTTAACTTGAGCCGCAGTACGGATGGCCGCCTCATCCATAATGGAGAACGCTGTAGAAAAGGCATCGGCAACCGCCGCACTCTCCGCCATGACACTCATGCTTTTATAACGCGGTTGGCTTCCGCCTGTACGCGGATCAAAAAGATGGGTAAATTTGCCAGCTTCGTCCATTACCGTACCATAGCCGCCCGATGTGGCAAAGGCTTGGTTTTTCATGGCAATGGTGGTCAGGATTTGGTCTTCTTGGTCGGGATTGCGAATGCTGACATTCCACTCGCGCCGGTTGGCATTATCAAAGCCGTAAATCTCCCCCATATCAATCAATGCCTGGGTAACGCCTTGCTGCTTCAACAATTCGACTACTTTATCAGTGATATAGCCCTGCGCAATGCCGTTGAGCGACAAGCCCATGCCTTTTTGGGCAAAACGGATTTCTTTGGTATCAAAGTTGACTTTGTTGAAATCCACTAATTTGAGCGTGTCTTTGATACTGCGTGCGGATGGCGGTGTTTCGGTTTTGGGGTTTCGTCTGAAATGGTCGGCATACAGATTCCACAAAGGCTGAATACTGGGATCAAATGCACCCTGTGTCAGCTGATGAATATCTCGACTGATGCTGAGCAGCTGCAAAAAATCGGATGGCGGATTTTTCAGATGGCCTTCTCGATTTAAACGGCTGATCAGGCTGTCGTCTCGATACAGGCTGAAGATTTTTTCCAATCGTGAGACTTCCGCCAATACTTTGTTGACCAGCATTTCCGCCTGCTTGCGCTCAACGCCGAACAAGCGCAATTCCGCGCCCGAACCCAACGCAATGCCTCTCCAAATAACTGGCTGCTCTTCTTGATTCGGGCTGGCCGGATGAGTCGGCTGATTGGTTTTGCGGCTGATGGCAAAGGGAATGCCGACACCGGCGACAAGTGTGGCAGCGATGGCAAAGAAACGGCGGCGCGTTAACGAGGTGGACATAAAGTATTCCTTGGATTTTTTATCTTTACATTGAAAGCCGCATTCATTAAATCATCAATTGGCAGCTTCCAACGCAAAGGCCGTCTGAAACTGTTTCAGACGGCCTTTATTGGTTGTTTTATTTAAAAATGTATTCGTCGGGCATCTCTGCAAAACCGACTACTCTGCCGCCTTTTTCTTTGGCGAATTTTTCAGCCTGAGCCTTGTCGGCAAATGGAAGCGCGTCTTCCGCACCCATACCGCCGATAAAGCTGCTTTCGATGACGTAATAGGCTTTTTTCGCATCTATCCATTCGGCGTCGGCATTGGGTTTTTCCCAATCTTTGACTTTGCCCATATCGGTAACATAGATAGCATGAATGCCTTTAGGCTCTTCGGGCAGCTTGGTATAGCCGAACATCTGCTTGATGGTGGAAAACCAAACCGGTTTGTCAGGTTTGCCGTTCAAGAAGATTTGCGCTTTAGGGCCGTTGTGTTCGGTCAAATTCATGCTGCAGTAATGACCGACGGCACTGTCGCTGATTTGTTGGGGCGTAGGCGGAGGGGTATTTTCCTCTTTGCTACAAGCAGATAAAGCAATGATGGTGAATGCTGTAAATAATATTTTTCTCATATTTGTCTCTTTCCGAAAATCCAGGCGGCTAAGACCAAAGGAATGATAACCCATAATACCTGCGCCGTCAGCAAAACAGGCATACTCAGGCTGATTTGTTCGCTCAAACCCGCCATACCGGCATACATGGCTGTATTTTCGTAACCCGTCAGGTTCAGCAGGCGATAAATGTCTGCGGGGTTGAACAGAAGAACGGTTTCCACTACAGGCGCGGTAATGACTTGTTCGGTATCGGCAACCAAAACACCTAAAAGCGCCATATCAAAAATAACGACAAAAAACAGCCATACGCCGATGGCGATACCGGCGGCAGTACCGCGTTCTTTAACTTTTGCGCTGATCAAATAACCCATGGACAAAAAGGCTGCGCCAAGAATCACGCTGGCAGCAATCAAAAGGGCGAATGGTTGCCATGCGGCAATATCAAAACCGCCGTTGGCAAGCTGAAGGGTAATACCTGCCAATCCGTAGCCTGCCGTGGTAGCAAGGGCAAGGATGATGAGGTGGCCGATAAATTTACCGGCAAGGATTTGGTTGCGCGAGATGGGGTAACTTAGCAGCAACGCCATTGTACCGCGCTCGATTTCGCCGATCAGTGCATCATAAGAGAGCAACATCGCAATCAGCGGAATCAGGAAAATAGACAGACTGGACAGGCTGACTACGGTTACCGTCAAGGGATCAACCTTGACCGAACCGGTAGGCGAGCTGCCGAGAAAGCCTAATGACAGTGCCAATGCGGCAAGCAAAAGTGCGGCGGCAAGAACCCAACGGTTGCGCAGGCTGTCGCGGACTTCTTTGCCTGTAATAATCCAAACGGGGTTCATACGTCTTCCCTCTTCAAGAATTGCGCGTACATATCGTCAAGTGTAGGCGTGTGGATATCGATGTAGGCAAGACTGCCCAAATCACCCAATTCGCTCAAAAGAGCCATGCGCTCTTCTGCTTTACATTGCGCTTGGTATGACAGACCGTCTGAAAGCGGATGCCAACGCTCGCTCAACGAGCGCGCTTCTTTCAAGCGGACGTTGACGGTCAGTGGCAGGCCGCTTTGAACATGCAACTCATCCATGCTGCCGTCGGCAACTTTCACGCCGTTTTTCATGACGATGATGCGGTCGGCGTGCCCGTCAAGCTCGGCCAGTGCGTGGGTGCTGAGCAATACGGTTGCGCCGCGCCCATTGAGTTCGCGCACAACTTCGTAAAACATTTGACGCGAAGCCGGATCAAGGCCGGTAGTCGGCTCGTCAAACAGTAAGACTTTAGGTTCGCCCAACAAGGCTTGTGCCAAAGCGAGGCGTTGGCGCATACCTTTAGAGTAAGTACCGACGCGGCGGCGTGCGGCCTGGGAAATGCCGACACGCTCGAGCAATTCGCGGTTTTTACTCAGGGGCTGTTTTTTAAGTTTGGCATAGAAATCCATGGTTTCGATACCGGTCAATGAAGGGTGCAATGCAACCGTTTCAGGCAGGTAACCGATTTGGCTGCGACGCTGCGCCCCTGCTTTACTGCCGGTCGGTTCTCCCAAAAGCATCACTTCGCCCTCGGTCGGCGTAATCAGGCCGAGTATCAGCTTCATAATGGTAGATTTGCCCGCACCGTTGTGTCCTGCCATGCCGACGCTCTCGCCAGCCTTGAGAACTAGATCGACTTGGTTGACGGCCTTTTGGCTGCCAAACTGCTTGGTCACGTTTCTCAATTCAACGTGGTTGGTACTGCTCATGGATATTCCTCTAGTGAATGTTTCAGACGGCCTTTGATATTGGGCCGTCTGAAAGGTTACATATTGGCATTTCCGCCTGTCAGCGCACCGTTTTCGGCATTACCCCATTCGGATTGGTGCGTTTTTGCTTCATGCAGCAATTCGTCCTTCATGGCTTCGTATTTGGTTGTCGTTTTATTGCGGACGGGGTTCATCAAAGGCTTGCTGTCAATTACGCCGCCGGGCAGGATGGCGGGAAATTGCGATTGCGCCCATTTGACAATGCTGATGGCAGGGCTGTTCATCAATAACCGAGCGACGGGTGCGCGCCAGATGATTTGGTCGATAATCCCGTTCGGACGGTAGGCACTGTCGCCGAAGCCGTCGCCGTCAAGGTCAAAGGCGCTGTTATCGCTCCAATAGTTGCCGCGACCGCCCTCACCCCAATCGAGGAAGCGGGTGCTGACATATTTAACCTGGCTTTCGTTGTTAATAAATGAATTTTCGTACAGGGTTGTGCCTTCGATGGCTGCGGTGAAGTGGATACCGATTTGGCAGTTCTCGAAATGATTGGCAAAGATTTTATCGTAGTTGGCATTGTAGGCAAACACGCATTTGCCCGCCTTGTTGATCACATTATCGTGAATTTCGGAATAATTGACGTAGTTGAGCATAATGCCTTGGTCGCGACTGCCAACGGCAATATTGCCATACACTTTCAGGCGTTCGGAAAACATCAGCACATAACCCATATTGTTGCCGACGGAGATATTGTTGCTGACTTCGCTGTCATTGGTGTACATATAATGGACGGCAAAGCGCAAGTCGCTAAAACGGTTGCCTTTGTAGGTATTATGAGTACTGGTATTTGAAAAAATACCGTCACGGCCTTTGGAAATATCGTTATCGACCACTTGCGCACCGGGTGCATTCCAGACGGTTACGCCGTTGCCGCGTTCGTTGACGCGCAGGGTTGCATCGCCGATGATTTTATTTTCCCGCACCATGGATTCTGCCGCACCGTGAATATACACGCCGACAGAATTGTCGATGATGTTGTTATGCTCCACCAGCGCGCGCGTTGCCGTCTCTTCTAAATAGATACCGGCATCCATTGCCGGCAAACTCATGCCGGAATGGGAAACAGTCAGATTGCGCAAAGTTACATCAGGCGCATGAACGGCAACCGTCCTCCCGCTCCGGTCGCCGACAATCTTGGCGGAACGGTCGGCAGGGCCTTCGATGGTAATGGGTTTGTCGATATAGAGTTTGGTTTTGTATGTACCGGAGGCAAGCTTGAGCGTATCGCCGGCTTGGGCGCGCGCCAAAGCATCATTGAGATTGTCTTGTGCAGATACGTTGATGACTGCGGCAAAGGCCGTCTGAACCATGCTGCCAAGCAGCAATACGAGTGCGGCACGTTGCCATTTGGAACGATGGATTTGTGTGTGCGTCATAATCATATCTCTGTTTCAGACAGCCTGCTTGCCGCATGATAAACCGATGCGGAAACAGGTATTTTGGTGTTATAGCAAAGCTGTCTGATGATGGCTTTCATTTTGTGGCCATATCGGCCGACAAACAACTTTGCTATAAAGGCCGTCTGAAAGAATGTTTTTTCAGACGGCCTGAAGGATTAAATCATCAAACCAAAATTATTTTGGTTTAACAATCATTTGGCCTGACATTTCCATGTGCAATGCGTGGCAGAACCATTGGCAGTAGTACCAGTGTACCCCTGGACGGACTGCTTTGAAGGTTACAGAAGATGTCGCTTGCGGGCCGATCTCCATAGCGATACCGTAGCCTTCCAAAGTAAAGCCGTGAGTCAAGTCCTCAATGGTCTCAACGTTGGTTACGTATACGGTCACTTCGTCGCCTTGGTTCACTTCAAATTGAGGAACGCTGTAAGCAGGCGCAACGGCAGTCATGTACACGCGTACTTTGTTGCCTTCACGTACGACTTTGGCAGCTTTTTCCAGCTCAACACCGTCTTTTTGAGCTTGTTCCAAAGCTTCTTGCCAGAACCATGGGTCTTTGCGGTCCCAAGTTTTGCTTGGGTTCACTTTAGACGCGGCAACCAAGCACAAGTCGTGTGGTTCTGCAAAAGTTGGATTGTCGTGCACCAGACGCATTTCGTCGCCGGAGATATCGATCAATTGGTCACACTCAGGTTTCAAAGGACCGGCATTCAAGAAGCGGTCTTTGGAGAATTTATTCAAAGACACCAACCATTTACCGTCGGCTTCTTTGGTTTCGCCCATGGTAGTGTGGTTGTGGCCCGGTTGATAGTGAACGTCGAGTTTTTGTTTGATCGGATCGATTTTCTCGCCTTTATAGGCTTTAATCGCATCATCGATGTTCCATTTCACCATTTGGCTGTCGATAAACAATGTAGTATAGGCATTGCCGCGACCGTCAAATGCAGTGTGTAATGGGCCAAGACCCAGTTGAGGCTCGGCTACGACAACATCGCGCTCTTTGATTTTACCTGCAAACAAGTCATCCAGTTTGCTGACATCCAATACGGTAACGGTTGGAGACAGTTTACCGTTGAGCATGATGTATTTACCGTCAGGGCTTGCATTACAGCCGTGAGGAGAGTTAGGAACCGGAATGTAACGAGTGTATGGAGAGTTAGCTTCCGCACGACCGTCCAACATTTTCACGCCGTTAACTTCTTTGAAGTCGCCTTTTTTGATGCCTTCTTCGATGGCGGCCAGGTTAAATACCACACACCAGTCTTGTTCGTTGGAAGATGCACCTTGTACAGTCAGAGCGCGCTCAGAGTTATAGCAGGTAGAGAAAGAGTATTTACCTTGGTAGTCGGCATCGCCATTATCCAAGTTACCGTCTACCAATACTTGCCATGCGATGTCCATGGTTTCGCCGTCAACTGCAGTATAAACGGCATTCCAAGTTTTAGGATCATCCCATTTGCCTACGCCGTCAACAGGAACGATATGCTCACCGTTGGCAAATACGTAGCCAGTTTTCGGATAGCGTTGAGGACGCAGACCGTGAACACCTGAAACGTTTGGAATTTCAACGATTTTATCGGTTTTCATCACATCCAAGCGGATACGGCAAACACGGTTGTTTGCTTTATCGTTGGCATATGCATAGCGGCCGTCGTAAGTTTGATCGGTAAAAGACAAGTGCGGGTGGTGCAAGTCGCCGTTAGGGTAGCAGCGCAGACCGCTGTCTTGCAGGAATTTACGGGTTTCCGGCGTAATTTTTTCATTCAAAATACGCAGGCTCTCGTTGGTACGACCCCAACCGGTAGCGCTGTCCATATTGAATACAGGGATACGCATCAACTCACGCATAGAAGGTACGCCGATCAAGCGCATTTCGCCTGATTGACCGCCTGACAAGAAACCGTAGTATTGGTCAAGTTCGCCCGGACCGACTTCGGAAGTTTGTTTGCCCGGCTCGGCAGAATGAGCAGCGGCTTTTTCGGCAGGTGCAGCACCGGAAGCAGCAGCTTTATCACCCTCGCCGTTAGAGCAACCGGCCAAGCCCAACAAACCGGCACCGGCAATACCTGCACCGGAAGCAGCGGCAGTACCTAAGAATGAACGACGGCTTAAGCCGTTTTGTTCTAATTTTTCGTCTGACATACGACACTCCTTGGATAAAATCCGGCAGCCGATTTTTCAGACGGCCTGCCGATGAAAAACTTTCTAAGTCGGGCTGCCGATACAGCCCTCTTTTTTATTGATAAATTACTACTTGTCGACACTGATTGCCGATTCTTTTTTAACAAACTGGACGACTTGTTCTTGGGCATTTTGCGTTGCTGCCGCATCATGCTGTTCAGCTTTTGCCGCCGCTTGTTTTTGTTTTTTCTTATTCGTTGCCACTACTTGAGGACAACGCGTATCGTGGTGATACATTACCTGGCAATGCAGGCATTGGATACATTCGTTCGGATGAATGTCACCTTCAGGTGCGATTGCCTGAACCGGACATTCGTGTGTACAAATCTGGCATGGGTTACCGCACATTTTATAACGGCGCAGCCAATCAAACACACGGAAGCGGCCCGGCAATGCAATACCTGCACCCAAAGGACACAGATAACGGCAGAAGAAACGTTCGATGAACAAGCCTGCAATCAGCAAAGCAGCGGCGAACAGAACAAACCACCATTCACGCATGAATTTCAAAATAATTGCAGTTTTGAAAGGCTCAATTTCAGCAAATTTTTCAGCCGTACCCAAATCGTACAGGGAAATTGCCAGCAAAGCGAAGAAAATTACATATTTAATCGCACTCAGACGGGTATGCAACAAGTGTGGCACTGTAATTTGTTTCATACCCAATTTTTTAGCGATACGGTTGGTTAACTCTTGCAATGCACCGAAAGGGCACAGCCATCCACAGAATGTACCGCGGTTCCACAACAGCATGGTCGCCGCTGTAAAGAGCCACAGAATGAATACCAGCGGATCCATCAGGAAAAATTCCCAGTGGAACTCAGTCAAAACAGCTGAGAACAACGTCAAAGTATTCACTACCGATAATTGTGCTTGAGCATACCAGCCGATATAAAACAGCGTAAAGGTCAGGAAACAGAGACGGAATCGGTCATACCATTTTTCGTAACGGACAATCCAATCTTGGAACAGGAATACCAACAGAAGAATTGTCAAAGCAATACCGACAACCACGATTTGACCTTGTTTGGCTTTCCAAACCTGTTTCCAAAGTTGGTTGGATACGCCTTCCTCAGCCGTTGCATCTTCTGCAATACCTGTACTTTCCTCCGGAGCAGAGGCTGCCACAGCCACCGGCTCAATCGGTGCACTAATTTCAACCGGCGGTGCTTTAGGATCGTCAACGTAGTAGCCTTTTGGCAATTCATAATCCAAATCGGCAGTTACAAATGCCTTATCATTTACGCTCAATACGCGTTGAATCATCAATTGCAAACGCCATGGTTCAGCACCATCAAATTCCACACCTTCGGGGATAGTGAACCAAGAAACTTCTTTAAATGCAGGCGCACCTTCGGCGGATAAAGCAACTACACGTTCATGTTGCGCATCGGTAAAGCGGAAGCTGGTATCACCTTGAATCATTTCAATACGGTCAAAGATACCGCCGCGAACATAACCCGAACCTTTCCAAGAATAGCGACCCTCGCCAGCCACCATCACGGCTTCTTGGCCAGGTTTCAAACGTTTTTGCAGGTTGTTCCAACCGGCTTCACCTAAAAGGCTTTTACCGATGGAAGGTTGGCTGACCAAGGCAACATACAAATCAATAAATGTATCGTTACCATCGCCCTGCTCCGCATGATCTGCAACACCTGCTTTACCGCTTTTCTCAAACAGTTTATTGATTTCGTCGATAGAAATATGCAGATGACCGACGGCTTTTTGTTCCAAAAGCGCATTCCATGACAGGATATCTTGTTTGTCTTGATTGGCAACACGACGCGGACGAGTTTGAACGGCAGGCTCGGCAGACTGTTCGCCGGAAGCAGCTGCTGTACCGGCTTGAACTGCTTTATCTGTACCCAAATGATATTGATGGATTACTGCTTTAACAGAGCGCTGAATACTGTCATTGATGACCATCAGGGTTACAGTCGCACCACTAATAATATCCCCCGGTGCAACGCCTGGTTGAGGTGGGTTTTTAATAAAATTTAAGCCGATATATTTGTCAATGAATTTATC
>CAUSHT010000017.1:0-15479 GCA_963531275.1 uncultured Neisseria sp. | reverse complement strand
ACTTCAACCCGCGCGAAATTCAACTCTCCACCCTGCTCTCCATCAAAACCGGCGGTTGTCCCGAAGACTGCGCCTACTGCCCGCAATCGGCACACCACAACACCAATCTGGGCAAAGAGCAGATGATGGATGTGGACGAAATCGTCGAAAAAGCCAAAATTGCCCAATCGCGCGGCGCCAGCCGTTTCTGCATGGGCGCGGCATGGCGCGGCCCCAAACCCAAAGACGTGGCTGTCGTTTCCGAAATCATCAGCGCGGTGAAAGGCTTGGGCATGGAAGTGTGCGGCACCTTCGGCATGCTCGAAGACGGCATGGCTGAAGACTTCAAAAAAGCAGGTTTGGACTACTACAACCACAACCTCGACACCGACCCCGAACGCTACAATGACATCATTCACACGCGAAAACACGAAGACCGCATGGATACTTTGGGCAAAGTCCGCAATGCCGGTTTGAAAGTCTGCTGCGGCGGTATTGTCGGCATGAACGAAACCCGCGCCGAACGCGCAGGCCTGATTGCCAGCCTTGCCAACCTCGATCCTCAGCCCGAAAGCGTGCCGATCAACCAGTTGGTTAAAGTAGAAGGCACGCCGCTGGCCGATGCCGAAGATTTGGACTGGACGGAATTTGTCCGCACCATCGCCGTGGCGCGGATTACTATGCCGCACAGCTACGTCCGCCTGTCCGCAGGTCGCAGCAATATGCCGGAATCCATGCAGGCCATGTGTTTCATGGCTGGCGCAAACTCGATTTTCTACGGCGACAAGCTGCTGACTACGGGCAATCCGGACGAAGACGGCGACCGCCTGCTGATGGAAAAATTGAATTTGTATCCGCTGCGCTTTGAATTGGAAGAAGAATACAAAGCCGCGCAGGAAACGCCTAAAATCAAAGTCGACTATTAACCGCCATCATAAAAGGCCGTCTGAAACTTTTTCAGACGGCCTTTTATCATGATTCAACATCAAAACCTTCAATCTTCCGTATCCATGCTTCCTTTTCCGCCTCGCTCAAAAATGAAGCGCGGAACGAATTGGCGCACAAGGTTTTGATTTCTTCCGTACTCAAATCCAAAGCCTCGGCAAGCGCTTCAAAATTGCGGTTCATATAGCCGCCGAAATATGCCGGGTCATCGGAATTGACGGTTACCAATACGCCGCGTTGCAACATACGGCGCAAATTATGTTTTGCCATTTCAGGGAACACTTTTAATTTCAAATTGTTCAACGGGCAAACGGTCAACGGCATTTGCTCTTTAATCAAACGTGCCATCAAGGCCTCGTCTTCTTCCGCCCGTACGCCATGATCGATACGGCGGACATGCAGCAAGTCCAAAGCCTCATAAACATATTCCGGAGGGCCTTCTTCTCCAGCATGTGCCACCGTCAACAAACCCTCCGCCCGCGCCTGCGCAAACACGCGCTTGAACTTAGACGGCGGATGCCCCAGCTCGCTCGAATCCAAGCCTACGCCGATGATGTGTTCTTTGTAAGGCAAAGCCTGATTTAAGGTTTCAAATGCGCTTTCTTCCGACAAATGGCGCAGGAAACACATAATCAAACGCGTACTTATGCCCCATTGCTGCCCGGCTTCACGGCAGGCGCGGACAATGCCGTTC
The DNA here is from genome assembly GCA_963531275.1 of uncultured Neisseria sp. Classification (GTDB taxonomy): domain Bacteria; phylum Pseudomonadota; class Gammaproteobacteria; order Burkholderiales; family Neisseriaceae; genus Neisseria. The sequence goes on along the minus strand of CAUSHT010000017.1, from coordinate 13,861 downwards.
ATCACGGTTTCAAACGCCACGCCTCGCGCAGTATGGGTTTGCGGATCGAAAAATATTTCCGTATGCACGACATTGTCTTCGCGGCAACGCTCAAGATACGCGCGGGTCAAATCGTAAAAATCCGCCTCGTGCAACAAGACGCCGGCACCGGCATAATAAATATCCAAAAACGACTGCAAATTATGAAAATCATAAGCCTGCCGTACCGCATCGACATTTTCATAAGGAATCGCTATGTGGTTGCGCTTGGCGATTTCAAACATCAGCTCCGGCTCGAACGTCCCTTCGATATGGACGTGCAGCTCGGCTTTGGGCAAGGCTTGAATAAATTGTTTGATATTCATATTTTCTCTGATTTTCGGTTTATATTTAATATTGAAGGCCGTCTGAAACTTTCAGACGGCCTTTGACCATTTATCTGTTAAAAACCATTTTCCATCATGATTTCGCCGGGGATGCGGTTGCGGTGCATGGCGTAGCCCAAATCCATCAGGGCTTGGAAAGTGTCTTTGACCATTGCCGGATTGCCGCAAACCATAAAGCGTGTATCGGCCTTGGTGAACTTGAAGCCGACTTTTTCTTCCAAGCCGCCATTCTTCAGCAATTCAGGAATCCGTTTGCCACTCAATGCGCCTTCCGTTTCCTCGCGCGTGGTAACCGGAACAAAAGTGAATTTATGGAAATATTCTTCAATCAGCGGATGCTCTTTCAAATCGGCAAGGCGCTGGTTGAAAATCAACTCGTCAGCATAAGAGACGGAATGCGCTAAAACCAAACGGTCGAAACGCTGCCAGATTTCAGGCTGCTCGATAATGGAGAGGAAAGGTGCAATGCCGGAACCCGTGCAGAGCATGACCAAATCTTTGCCGTCGGGGAAACGCTCGGGCAAGAGGAAACCGGTAGCCGTTTTATCCAGCAAAATAGTGTCGCCCTCTTTCATCGCAGCAAAACGTGCCGACATCGGGCCGCCTTCGATTAACACCGCGAAATACTCAAGCGTATCGGCGTATTCGGCAGACACGACAGAATACGCGCGCCAAATAAAGCCCTCGCCGTCACGGAAACCAAGGCGCGAAAACTGCCCTGCCGAAAAACGGTAGGACTCGGGACGGCTGATGGCAAAAGTCATCAGCTTAGGCGTATGGTGTTTGATCCACAAGACTTTTTCTTCGGTAAACTTGGCTTCTGGAGAAGCTGCCATAATAGGTTTCCTTGATATTTGGTATCAGTTTCAAATAGGGCTTATTATAAAGATTCAAAAGGCCGTCTGAAATATTTATTTTCAGACGGCCTTTAAGATTATTCACGGCGCAAACGGATACTGATACCTTTTTGTTCCAAAATCAAATCGTTACCGTCAAAACGATAGTTCCATACGCTTTGTTTGCGCAAAAAAGCATCTTCCAGCTTCATGTCTTCACACAGCATCATGCTTACCGCAATATGGCCAAAATCAATTTTGTCCGAACCAATCGTATTTGCTTGGAACATCATACCGTTACACCCCATCTTGCCATACGCCTTAGGCATTTTGCTGAAATCCAGATAGGCATCAGTACCGGCCAAATCTTTTTCAGTAAATTTATTGAAAGCAACAACACGCCATTTGGCGGCTAAAGTAGGTCGCGCCGTTTGCTGAGTTTGTAGCTGAGATTTAGAGGCTTGTTCAGGCTGAGATACTGAAGGAGATGTACAAGCTGCCAAAACCACCATACTCATCAATGCACCGAATAATGTTTTCATATCTATTCCTTATGTATTGTTAAAGGCCGTCTGAAAAACGCGATTCACCTTCAGACGGCCTTTAAGCCTTATTTACAAAGTCGTATCCAATGCTTTGGAAATATCGTTCCAAATATCGTCCACATCTTCGATGCCAACCGAGAAACGCAGCAGGCCGACTTTGATGCCCATTTCCATTTTCACATCATGCGGCACGCCGCTATGGGATTGGGAATAGCAATGGTTAACCAAACTTTCCACGCCGCCGAGGCTGGAAGCCATTTTGACCAGTTTCATGTTTTTAATCACGCTATTGGCCGCTTCACGCGTATCGTTTTTGAGATAAACCGTAACCACACCGCCGATGCCTTTGGGCATTTGTGCTTGGGCGAGTTCGTAATGTTCGTGCGACGGCAGGCCGGGATAGAACACTTTTTCAATGGCAGGATGGGCTTCCAGACGGCGCGCGATTTCGAGTGCGTTTTGGCAATGGGCATTCATGCGCAAGGCCAATGTTTTAATACCGCGTAACACCAGCCAGCAGTCCATCGGGCCTGCTATCGCGCCGGTATGCACCATCATGTCGTGCAAAGGCTGAGCCAACTCTTTGGTTTTGGCAACGACTACGCCCATCAGTACGTCGGAATGGCCGCACAAATATTTGGTAGCGGAGTGGAACACAAAATCGCAACCCATATCCAACGGCTGTTGCAAATATGGCGTGGCAAATGTGTTGTCGATGCCGACCAGCGCGCCGGCCGCTTTGGCCTTCGCGGCAAGGGCTTTAACGTCTACCAAACGCAAAAGCGGATTGGACGGCGTTTCCAGCCACACCAGTTTGACATTGTGCGCTTTGAGCAATTCGTCCAAATTATCGGGATTGCCCAAATCAGCAAAAACAACGTTCACACCCCATTTTTGATAAACATCGACCAATAAATCATAAGCGCCGCCGTAAATATCGGCGACGGCGACAATGGTATCGCCAGGTTGCAGGAAAGTGCGCCACACGGCATCAATCCCCGCCATACCGCTGGAAAACGCAAAACCGGCCGCACCGTGCTCCAAATCGGCAACGGTATCTTCCAAGACTTGGCGGGTCGGGTTGCTCAGGCGCGAATAGCGGTAAGGAACCTGCTCGCCGATTTCGTGCAGCGCAAACATACTGTTTTGATAAATCGGCGGCATCAGCGCGCGGTTGTGTTCGTCACAATCGTAGCTGGAATGGATGGCTTTCGTGGCGAATTTCATTTGGTCTCTGCCTATGTAGATGTGAATAATCGAAGATTTTATCACTATCTGAAAAATAGAAACAATCAATGCAGGCGGATAAAGCAAGTGATATAATCTCGCATTTGCAAATCGGCCGACACGAGCCCATTCCCCTACACGCATCTCAACAATCCTATCATGAAGGACATACAACGCATGAACGCCATTGCAGACGTGCAATCCAGCCGCGATTTACGCAACCTGCCGATTAATCAGGTCGGCATCAAAGACCTGCGCTTTCCAATCTCCCTTAAAAGCAAAGAAGGCGAACAATCCACCGTCGCCCGCCTGACCATGACGGTTTTCCTGCCTGCCGACCAAAAAGGCACGCATATGTCGCGCTTTGTCGCCCTGATGGAAAAACAAACCGATGCTTTGGATTTCGATACGCTGCACAAACTGACCGCCGATATGGTTGCCCTGTTGGATTCGCATTCCGGCAAAATCAGCGTTTCCTTCCCATTTTTCCGCAAGAAAAGCGCGCCGGTCTCCGGCATCCAATCGCTGCTCGACTATGATGTTACCCTGACCGGCGAAATCAAAAACGGTACATACAGCCACAGCCTGAAAGTGATGGTTCCGGTTACTTCCTTGTGTCCGTGTTCCAAAGAAATTTCCCAATACGGCGCGCATAACCAACGTTCGCATGTGACCGTCAGCCTGATTGCAAACGCGGATGTAGACATTGAAGAAATCATCGATTACGTCGAAGCGCAAGCAAGCTGCCAGCTCTACGGTTTGCTCAAACGCCCTGACGAGAAGTATGTAACGGAAAAAGCATACGAAAATCCTAAGTTTGTCGAAGACATGGTTCGCGATGTGGCCACTGCGTTGATTGCCGACAAACGCATTGAATCGTTTGTTGTCGAAAGCGAAAACTTCGAATCGATACACAACCATTCCGCTTACGCTTATATCGCTTATCCTTAAAAGCCGAGCCGAATAGAAACAAAGGCCGTCTGAAAATTTCAGACGGCCTTTGGCATAGATTGAACGATAACATGAGACTATCGGTCATATATGGGCAACCCTATTTCGATATAATTCAAAAGTATTAGATTTCTCTCGCAATATTTGACATAAATTAAGCCGATTGTTTTTCCATCATTTATAATGACGGTTCCTCAACGGCATCTCCGTAGATACTATGAAAAAATTCCTTTATTTCCTCATTGCATTTTTAGGCTTGAGCAGCTTCGCATTTGCAGTAGATGCCAATGATTTGCTGCCTCCAGAGCAAGCCTTTGTGCCTCAAGTCAATGTAACCGATCAAGGCATCAGCGTGCAGTTCAAGATCGCTGACGGCTACTATATGTACCAGTCCAAAATCGTTGCAGCGACCAATCCTGATAAAGTCTTGGGTGAACCCAAATTCAGCAAAGGCGAAGAAAAAGAAGACGAATTCTTCGGCAAACAAACGGTTTACCACCATACCGCACAGGTTGACCTGCCTTACAAACAAGCCGCGCCGCAATACAAACTGACGCTGACTTATCAAGGCTGTGCCGAAGTGGGTGTGTGTTATCCGCCTGTGGACACCGAATTTGACGTAAAAGGCAACGGGGTTTACCAGCCTCAAAGCGACGAGCCGGTTTCTGCCAAAGACCGCTTTTTGCAACCATCCGCCTCTTCAGACGGCCAAATGCCCGCCCAACCCAGTACAAACAATCCCGACAGCAGCCGCTTCAAGCTCTCTTGGGATACTTTAAACGCCAACCTATTGGCGTTTTTTGTCGCAGGTTTGGGCTTAAGCTTTACCGCCTGTATGTATCCGCTCCTGCCGATTGTTTCCAGCATTGTCGTAGGCGATAAGAAAGCCGGAAAAGGCCGCGCGTTTACCTTGTCTATGGTTTATGTACAAGGTTTGGCATTGACCTACACCTTGGTCGGCGTAATTGCCGGTTTGACCGGTGCGCTGTTGACCGTATGGCTGCAACAGCCTTGGGTCGTACTGGCCGCCGCAGGACTGATGGTGGTATTGGCGCTGTCGATGTTCGGCTTCTTCAATATCCAGCTGCCCAACTCTGTCCAATCCTATTTCCAAAATCAAAGCAGTAAACTCTCCGGCGGTAAAATCGTTTCCGTCTTCATCATGGGTATTTTATCTGCGCTGATTGTCGGCCCGTGCGTTGCGCCTCCGCTGGCGTTTGCTTTGGGCTATATTGGCCAGACCGGCGATGCCGTGTTGGGCGGCCTCGCGCTTTATGTCTTGGCACTCGGCACCGGCGTACCGCTCATCATCATCGGCACATTCGGCGGCCATATCCTGCCTAAAGCAGGCGACTGGATGAACGGCATCAAATACGCATTCGGCTTCATCTTACTGGCCGTTGCCGTATACCTTGCTACACCGCATCTGCCTTATATCGCAGTAGTCGGCCTCTACACCTTGCTGATGATTGTTCCCGCCCTTATGCTTTTGGCGAAATCCGGCAAACAAAAAGGCCGTCTGAAAACAGTTGCCGCCGTATTGGGCTTTTTACTGCTGATTGGCGGCTCATGGTTTGGCTGGCAAAGCTTTAATAAACAAACCACTGCCCTGCACCACTTCTTAACGTTGGTTCCGCCATCCGAAGCCGGACAAGAAACCGACCACGGCAAGATGTTTACCGATGTCGGCGAACTCAAAGCCGCTATGGATGCCGCTTTGAAAGCCGATCCTAGCAAGCCCGTGCTGATTGATTTCTACGCCGACTGGTGCGTATCCTGCAAAGAAATGGCCGCCTACACGCTCAACCAACCGCAGGTACACGAAGCAGTCGATATGCAACGCTTCTTCCAAATCGACGTAACTGCCAATACTCCCGACCATCAGGCCTTACTGAAAGAATACGGCCTCTTCGGCCCTCCGGGTGTGTTTGTTGTCCGCGCCGACGGCAGTCATAGCGTAGCCTTATTAGGCTTTGTCAAACCCGATGCCTTTATCGAATGGTATCGCAAAAACGAGAAATAGCTGTCTATAAAAAAGGCCGTCTGAAAACAAAATTTAAGACGGCCTTTTCTTATGTTCAGAAATTAAAATTCATTTTGATGCCAACGCGTAGAACGCAAAATGCTGGAATCCACATCTTGAATATTGCGATGACCGGTAAACGCCATGGAAATATCCATTTCTTTATACAGGATTTCCAGCGCACGGGTGACACCTTCTTCGCCATACGCACCCAAACCATACAGGAACGCCCGGCCAATCATCGTACCTTTCGCACCCAAAGCCCAAGCCTTCAAAATATCCTGACCGCTGCGGATACCGCTGTCCATCCAAACCTCAATATCGCTGCCCACCGCGCTGACCACATCAGGCAAAGCCTTAATGGCAGACACGGTATCATCAAGCTGACGGCCGCCATGATTGGAAACGACCAATGCGTCCGCGCCACTTTTCGCTGCTTTTTCCGCATCTTCAGGTTCCATAATGCCTTTGATAATCAGCTTGCCGCCCCATAAATCTTTAATGCGCGCCACATCGTCCCAGCTCAAGCGCGGGTCGAATTGTTCGGAAGTCCATGAAGACAGCGAAGACAAATCACCGACGTTTTTCGCATGACCGACGATATTGCGGAACGTGCGGCGTTCCGTGTTCAGCATTTTCATGCACCATTCCGGTTTGGTCGCCAAATTGATCAAATTGGCGATGGTCGGTTTCGGCGGCGCAGACAGGCCGTTTTTAATGTCTTTGTGGCGTTGACCCAAAACCTGCAAATCGGCAGTCAATACCAAAGCCGAACAATTAGCATCCTTCGCACGCTTAATCAGGTTTTCCATAAACTCGCGGTCGCGCATCACATAAAGCTGAAACCAAAACGGCGAGCTGGTGTTTTCAGCCACATCTTCAATCGAACAAATGGACATGGTCGACAGCGTAAACGGGATACCGAATTTTTCTGCCGCCCGTGCTGCCAAGATTTCGCCGTCGGCGTGCGCCATGCCCGTGAAACCGGTCGGTGCAATCGCTACCGGCATTTTCACATCCCGTCCGATCATTTTGGTCTCAAGGCTGCGTCCTTCCATATCAACCAATACTTTTTGACGGAAACGGATGTCTTTAAAATCCGAAGTATTTTCACGATAAGTGGTTTCCGTCCAAGAGCCTGAGTCAATATAGTCATAAAACATACGCGGCATTTTACGTTTGGCAACAAGGCGTAAGTCTTCGATACAGGTTATTTTGCTTAAATCAGATTTCATGGTCGATTGCCTCTGTTAAGGTAAAGATGGATGGTCAAGGCCGTCTGAACATTTCAAACACCTCATTCATTTTACTCCATCAAAACAACTAAATTTTAAGAATAATTTTGATAATCTATATCACTATCAATATTAAATCAAAACATTTTAACCCTGATATTTGTAGGGTTGATAGCCTTTTTTCAGACGGCCTTAAATCCAAATTACAGAAAAATAAAGAAAATATTTTCCGATTTAAAAATCAGCCAATGCCACCATTTAAACAAACAATCAAACCGAGCCGCCACATACTTGACTGAAACACTCAGATATTAGACAATTCCCTCACTAATAAAAACGCCCCACACAGGCAACCACACCATGAGACTGACTACCAAAGGGCGATTTGCAGTAACCGCCATGATAGATTTGGCGATGAACGCGCAAACCGGCGCTGTCAAACTCAGTGCCATCAGCGAACGACAAAGCATATCGCTTTCCTACCTCGAACAATTATTCAGTAAGCTGCGCCGTGCCGGATTGGTTGAAAGCCTACGCGGCCCCGGCGGAGGCTACATCCTTGCCGCTCCCGCCGAGCAAATCAATATTGCACAAATCATCTCCGCAGCCGAAGACCGACTGGATGCCACGCAGTGCGGCAGCAAAGCAAACTGCAACCACGGCGCCCCCTGCATGACCCACGACCTTTGGGAAAACTTAAACAAAACCATCAATGATTACCTCAGCGGCGTTACGCTGCAAAACATCATTGAACAAAAAAACTGCAGCGACAGCAGTCATGTCGTTACCTTTACACACATTCATTAAACCGACTTGCGGCAAAGACCGCAGGCAGATGACCAAACGAAAGAGCAAACCATGACCGTCAAAACCCCCGTATACCTTGACTACGCCGCCACCACTCCCGTCGACCGCCGCGTTGCCGAAAAAATGATTCCCTACCTGTCCGATATTTTCGGCAACCCAGCCTCCAATAGCCACAGCTTCGGTTGGGAAGCAGAAGAAGCTGTAGAAAAAGCACGTGCAGACATTGCCGCCCTGATTAACGCCGACTCTAAAGAAATCGTTTTCACCAGCGGCGCATCCGAGTCCAACAACCTCGCCATTAAAGGCGCGGCACACTTCTACAAATCTAAAGGCAACCACCTCATCACCGTAAAAACCGAGCATAAAGCCGTGCTCGACACCATGCGTGAACTCGAACGCCAAGGTTACGAAGTAACTTATCTGGACGTACAAGAAAACGGTTTGATTGATTTAGACGTACTGAAAGCTGCCATCCGCGAAGACACCATCCTCGTTTCCGTAATGTGGGTAAACAACGAAATCGGCGTGGTTCAAGATATTCCTGCCATCGGCGAAATCTGCCGCGAACGCAAAATCATTTTCCACGTTGACGCAGCACAAGCATGCGGCAAAGTACCTGTTGACGTTGAAGCCGCCAAAGTTGATTTGTTGTCCATGTCCGGCCACAAAGTATACGGCCCTAAAGGCATCGGCGCTCTGTATGTACGCCGTAAACCACGCGTCCGCCTCGAAGCCCAAATGCACGGCGGCGGCCACGAGCGCGGTTTCCGTTCCGGCACATTGCCGACCCATCAAATCGTCGGCATGGGCGAAGCCTTCCGCATTGCCAAAGAAGAATTGGCACAAGACACTGCACACTACCTGAAACTGCGCGATATCTTCCTCAAAGGTATCGAAGGCATCGAAGAAGTCTACATCAACGGCGACCTCGAACACCGCGCTCCAAACAACCTGAACGTCAGCTTCAACTTCGTCGAAGGCGAAAGCCTGATTATGGCAGTCAAAGAACTCGCCGTATCCAGCGGCTCCGCCTGTACTTCCGCAAGCCTTGAGCCAAGCTACGTTTTACGTGCACTCGGCCGCAACGACGAATTGGCGCACTCATCCCTGCGCATCACCTTCGGCCGCATGACCACCGAAGAAGAAGTGCAATTCGCTGCAGAACTTATCAAATCCAAAATCGGCAAACTGCGCGAACTGTCGCCGCTGTGGGAAATGTTTAAAGAAGGTATCGATTTGAACTCGATTGAATGGGCGGCGCATTAATCCGCATTTATAAAAGGCCGTCTGAAAATCAATACAATTTTCAGACGACCTATATATAGATCTTATTTAATCTCCTAGCCCACTAAGGCATAACTTTCAAATTAAAGACATAAACTATGGACGAACAAGATCTCGACCTCGACAACCTCGACAACCTGCTTGAAGATTTTGACGGCGTTACCGTAGAAGGCGGCGTTGATTCAGAGAATGATGACGGCTGCGAAGGCGGCGCGTGCAAAATCTAAACTTCAGGCCGTCTGAATATTCGTAAACAAACCATTTACACCACTAAAAACACAAAGGAAACCACATCATGGCATACAGCGATAAAGTAATCGACCACTATGAAAACCCCCGCAATGTCGGTACTTTCGACAAAGACGAAGAGTCTGTCGGCACCGGCATGGTCGGCGCGCCGGCTTGCGGCGACGTGATGCGCCTGCAAATCAAAGTGAACGACGAAGGCATCATCGAAGACGCCAAATTCAAAACTTACGGCTGCGGCTCTGCCATCGCTTCTTCCAGCCTGATTACCGAGTGGGTCAAAGGCAAAAGCCTGGATGACGCGCTGGCAATAAAAAACAGCGAAATCGCTGAAGAATTGGAACTGCCACCGGTAAAAATCCACTGCTCCATCTTGGCTGAAGATGCGGTAAAAGCCGCTGTGGCGGACTACAAAAAGAAAAAAGGCGTATAACATGGCTGGCGGCTGGGCGCCTGACGGCGCGGAACAGGCGCAAATCGACGCCAATTTGGACGATGCGCTGGCCTCTGCCCGGCAAAACCTGCCCTCCGGCGAAAGCGCCCGTAAATGTGTGGAATGCGGCGAGCCGATTCCCGAAGCCCGCCGTCGCGCTCTACCCGGCGTGCAGTTGTGTATTGCCTGCCAAGAAGAAGCGGACAAGCAACAGCAATTCCACTACGCCTACAACCGGCGTGGCAGTAAGGACAGCCAGTTGAAATAGGCTGCTTGAAAGTATTGTTAGGCGTATCCTTAAGCTTTGTCTCAGTGGATACTATTTATGCTGAAGGCACTGCAAGTGACTGGAAAACAAGGGTCTGACACGCCTCGCCGACATCCATGTCGTGCTTGCTCTCTCTCAGCCCGATGGTTTCAGGCAGACTGCATCCTAGCTAAACTTTACAGACGCCTACACGAAAAAACTATACTTAGCCAAGAAGAAGTCTGATTTCTTCTACTGTCAAAGGCATAGGCAAAACCGTATTGCAGCGTTTGCAGCAAATGAGTTTGGATGATGTTGCCACGCTGGCAGCAGCGGATTTGGAAGACATTTTGGAACAAGGCGCAAAATTGACCGGCTCGACCTGTTGGAAAAACAGTCCGCAGGCAAAAGCTGCCGTTTCCGCCGCGATAGAGTGGGCAAAACAGCGTTTTCAAACGACCTGAAAGGCAATAGGTCGTCTGAAAATGAAAGCAGGCAAAATAAGACAATGATTGCGAATAAGGAAAGAAGCATGATTACCATCACAGAAAACGCAGCCAAACACATCAACAGCTACTTGACCAAACGTGGCAAAGGCTTGGGCGTACGCTTGGGTGTGAAAACCAGCGGCTGCTCAGGCATGGCATACAACCTTGAATTTGTCGATGAAGTGAACGATGATGACCTGATTTTTGAAGAACACGGCGCGCGCGTTTATATCGATCCGAAAAGCTTGGTTTATCTAGATGGCACGCAAGTTGATTACACAAAAGAAGGTTTGCAGGAAGGTTTCAAATTTGAAAATCCGAATGTCAAAGACTCTTGCGGCTGTGGTGAGAGCTTCCACGTTTAAAATATAAAAAATGGCGGGAAAGTATCAAAACCATCCCGCCATTTTTTGGCTTCTTGCCTATTATAGCTACCCTTGCCTTTTCTTTTCCGTTCTACTTTGTGTCGGAACAAATCAGATTTGACTAAGGCTTTTAAGGCATTATCTCGTATCTTGCCTTTATTGTGTTGTACCTTACCGGTCATATTGTTTTCCTTTCGTATAAACAGTTTTTGGATTATATCGTAAAATAATCCTCTTCTTTAGATTTTTTCCTTTAATATCATGTCTCAATATTTCAACCTCTTCCAGCTTGAGCCATCTTTCAATATTGATACCGAAGCACTCGAACAGACTTATCGAGCTTTAGCTGCCCGTTTCCATCCCGATAGATTTGCTTCTGCTTCTGCTTTTGAGCAGAAACAAGCCGTTATGATGTCTTCTACAATTAATGATGCCTACCGCACATTAAAAAGCCCTATTGATCGGGCTGCTTATCTCTTGAAAAGCCAAAATATCGATGCTGATGCACCTGAACACACTTCGTTCTCACCAGAATTCCTCATGCAGCAGATGGAATGGCGGGAAACATTAATGGATGCACAAATGGAACAAAACCATGATGCCATCCGAGCGCTGGATCAAGAAATCCAAGAAGTACAAAACAACCTATATCAAGATTTGCAACAAGCATTTGAAAAACAGGATTATGAATCAGCCGCACAATGGGTACGGCATGGACGCTTTCTTAATAAACTTCGCAATGAAATTGCTTCAATCTTATAAAGTACATACGCTGTTACATTTGCCCAAGTTTTATAGCAAATGATTTTATATGCAAAACAAAAACCGTATCAGATAAATCTGATACGGTTTTCTTATATTAACTACCCCTATTAGCGTTTTTTACCGGTAACAGTAGCAACAGCCAGGTTTTCGTTACGTTTCAGAGAAACGCTTTCAACACCTTCTGGCAATTTGATGTCTGACAAGTGCAGAATGTCGCCGGCAACTACTGATGCACAATCCAGCTCCAAGAAAGCAGGAATGTTTGCAGGCAAAGCAACTACCTCAACAGAAGTGTTCAACAGAGATACGCGGCCACCTTGCAGTTTAACAGCTTGAGAGTTTTCAGCGTTAACAATGTGCAGAGGAACGCGGATGCGTACAGGTTGATCAGCTTTTACAGCTTGGAAGTCGATGTGTTGAACTTCGCGACGGAATGGGTGCATTTGGAAGTCACGCACGATAACGTCTTTAGTTTCACCGTTCAAAGACAGTTTGATCAAAGCAGTATGGAAAGATTCTTTTTCCAATGCGTAGAATACAGTTTTGTGGTCTACAGCAATAGCAACAGGCTCTTGACCTTCACCGTACAGAATGCCAGGGATTTGGCCTTCGCGACGCAGGCGGCGGCTCGCACCAGTGCCTTGGGCTTCGCGAACAGAGGCTTGAATTTCGTAAGTCATGTTTAATACTCCAATTTAGATAAAATCGTCGTCATCGGCCGCGACCAGCTTAAGACGACATCGGGTTATGGCAGCAACATGCCACCAGTCATCACATCTTCATTGAAAAGATATGAGACGGATTCTTCATTGCTGATACGGCGTACCGTTTCAGCCAGCAAACCGGCAATGGTAACTTGACGGATGCGTTCACATTTTTTAGCTGCTTCAGACAACGGAATCGTATCTGTCACAACTACTTGGTCAATTTCGGAAGAAGCAATTCGATTCACTGCTTCACCGGAGAATACTGCATGGCTGGCGTATGCCAGTACACGATCCGCACCGCGCTCTTTCAGGGCAACAGCCGCTTTACACAAAGTATTTGCCGTATCGATCATATCATCTACGATTAAGCAAGTACGGCCTTGAATATCACCAATAATATTCATCACTTCAGCCACGTTGGCTTTAGGACGACGTTTATCAATAATGGCCAAATCAGCATTTAAAGATTTAGCAACAGCACGTGCACGTACAACACCACCGATATCAGGGCTGACAACAGTCAGATTGTCGATACGTTGTTGTTTAATATCGTTCAATAAAATCGGGGTAGCGTAAATATTATCTACCGGAATATCGAAGAAACCTTGAATTTGATCGGCATGCAAGTCAACAGTCAATACGCGGTCGATACCTGCCGAGTACAACATATTCGCTACCAATTTAGCAGAAATCGGTACACGAACAGAGCGAGGACGACGATCTTGACGCGCATAGCCAAAGTAAGGAATCGCGGCAGTAATACGACCGGCAGAAGCACGTTTGAGTGCATCGGCCATAGTCAAAATTTCCATCAGGTTGTCATTGGTTGGCGCACAGGTAGGTTGCAAAATAAACACATCGCGACCACGCACATTTTCCAGCAATTCAATGGCTACTTCGCCATCAGAGAATTTGGAAACGGTGGCTTCACCGAGTGAAATATCCAAATGTTTGACAACACGTTGCGCCAATTCCGGATTTGCATTACCGGTAAACACCATTAAACTGTCATAAGCAGCCATATCTTCACCTGATTCTAGATTTGATTTACGCGCAGAAAACATTACGCTTCACTTTGCCCTATGTCTAAGACACTAATTGCGCGATTATACGCGTAAAGACGGGTAAAAAAAAGTTTTTCAGCGTTATTTTGCTCTTAGCGTAAAAAAGCGTGTAAGAGAACTTACACGCTTTTATTTGGCTGGGGAGGAAGGATTCGAACCTTCGCATGCTGGAATCAAAATCCAGTGTCTTAACCGCTTGACGACTCCCCAACAAAGGGTTTGGCTGGGGAGGAAGGATTCGAACCTTCGCATGCTGGAATCAAAATCCAGTGT
>CAUSHT010000016.1:0-16594 GCA_963531275.1 uncultured Neisseria sp. | reverse complement strand
CGCCGCTTTCACGGATTTTTTTGCCGCCGTCCAAGTCGGTAAATTCCAAAATGGCAGCCGCTTCGATTACTTCGCCGCCCAGTTTTCGGATCAGCTCGACACCTGCCAGCATTGTGCCGCCGGTTGCCACCAAATCATCTACCAACAAAACGTGTGCGCCCGGCTTGATGGCGTCGGTATGGATTTCTACCGTTGCTTCACCATATTCCAAAGCGTAACTTTGAGAAACCGTATCAAACGGCAGTTTGCCTTTTTTGCGGATGGGGATAAAGCCGACGTTCAGCTGATAGGCCAAAGCCGCACCAATGATGAAGCCGCGCGCATCCAAGCCTGCCACGACATCAACTTTTTGCCCCATATAGCGGTAAACCAGTAAATCGACCAGCAGGCGGAAATATTCTGCGCTTTGCAAAACGGGAGTAATGTCATGAAACAAAATCCCTTTTTGCGGCCAGTTTTCAATTTTACGGATTTTGTCCGCCAAAGCTTCTACGCCCATTACTTCAGGATGAATCAACATCTCGACATTCCGAAATCAAAAAGTTTTTAACACGATATTGTAACGGTCATATGCGGACTTGCCAAATTAATCGATACAATAGCCAAATTTTGCAACATGCCGTCTGAAATTCCGAGAAACATTGTGTTGTGTTATAATTTACAGGTATGTACCATCGGCTAAACCACCATGCAAAATCATAAAAAAGGCAATATTTACATCATTTCTGCCGCTTCCGGAACAGGTAAAACGACCTTGGTGTCGCGCCTGTTGAAAAATCATGACGACATCCGTGTTTCTATTTCTCATACCACACGCCAGCCGCGAGAGGGTGAGGCACATGGTGTGCATTACCACTTTGTTCCCAAAGAAGAATTTGAATCACTGATTGAGCAAAGAGCCTTTTTGGAACACGCCAATGTGTTCGGCAATTATTACGGCACCAGCATTGCCGGCGTGAATTCGTTGAGCGAAGAGGGCTATGACGTAATTTTGGAAATTGATGTGCAAGGTGCGGCGCAAGTGCGTAAATCGTTGCCTGAAGCCAGCAGCATTTTTATTCTGCCGCCTTCCTTTGAAGTATTGGCGCAACGTTTGATCGGCCGTGGTACAGACAGCGAAGAAGTTATTCAAACACGCCTTTCAAAAGCCCGTCATGAGATTGAGCAATCCGTTTTGTTCGATTACGTTGTCGTGAATGACGATTTGGATCGTGCCGAAGCTGATTTGTTCCATATTATTAAAGCAGGTCGTCTGAAAAAATCCTCTCAACAGGGATTTATCTCAAACCTGTTGGAAAATTCCTAAAAAACAGCGAAAATAACCGTTTATTTGAAACATAGAAAGAAAGCAAGCAAACATGGCCCGTATTACTACTGAAGACTGCACAGGTAAAATCCCTAACCACTTCGACCTTACCCTCGTTGCCGCCCGTCGCGCACGCCAATTAGAAAACGGCAATACGCCTTTGGTTGACGACATCCGCAACAACAAACCAACCGTTACCGCCCTGCGCGAAATCGCTGCCGGACAAATCGGAACCGAGCTGCTGACCCGCAACAAATAAACCAACCGGCAAACCGATAAAACCGCCGCGCGGACTGTATCGGTGCGATATCACAACCGATACAGTCTGACGGCTTAAAAATAGCCATAAAAGGCCGTCTGAAAATGCCAGCCCCACTGCCTACCGCCCCCTATGATCCGTTGACAGCAGAAGCGCGCGAGCTTCTGTTTCGCACCGCATCCTATCTCAATGCCAGCGAGCAGGCCGAGCTTGAAAGAGCCGTTGCCTACGCTTTCCACGCCCATGACGGACAAACCCGTAAAAGCGGCGAACCCTACATCACCCATCCCCTTGCCGTTGCCACGCAGCTTGCGATTTGGCATATAGATGTTCAAGGCCTCTGCGCAGGCGTTATGCACGATGTATTGGAAGATACGGGTGTAACCAAAGTCGAAATGGCGGCAGAATTCGGCGATACTATTGCCGAAATGGTAGACGGCCTTTCCAAGCTGGAAAAACTCAAATTTGAAGATCATGCCGAGCATCAGGCGGAAAGTTTCCGCAAGCTTATCCTCGCCATGACTAAAGACGTGCGCGTCATCGTCGTCAAACTTGCCGACCGATTGCACAATATGCGTACCCTTGGCTCTATGCGTCCGGAAAAACGCCGCCGCATCGCCAAAGAAACCCTCGAAATCTATGCTCAAATCGCCAACCGCATTGGTCTGAACAATGCGTATCAAGAGCTTCAAGACTTATCGTTCCAAAACCTCCACCCAAGACGCTACGAAACCCTGAAAAAAGCCATGGACAACAGCCGCAAAAATCGCCGCGATGTTGTCGGCAAAGTGTTGCGTGCATTCAGTCAGCGTTTGGTCGGTGTCAATATTGAAGCCAAAATCAAAGGCCGCGAGAAAAACTTATACAGCATCCATCAAAAAATGCTGGCTAAAAAACTGCGTTTTGCCGAAGTGATGGATATTTACGGCTTTCGGGTCATCGTAAACAACATTCCTGCCTGTTACGCCGCGTTAGGCGCATTGCATAATTTGTACCACCCTAAGCCCGGCCGTTTTAAAGACTATATCGCCATTCCGAAAAGCAACGGTTATCAAAGCCTGCATACGACCTTGGTCGGCCCTTACGGTTTGCCGATCGAAGTGCAAATCCGTACGCGTGAAATGGACGCTGTGGCTGAGGGCGGTATTGCCGGACATTGGATTTACAAATCCGGTGAAAATACTCCGGATCAAGCCGTCCTCCATATGAACCGATGGATGAAAAATATTCTCGACCTGCAGGCTAGTAGCTCAAATGCCATCGAGTTTCTAGAGCATGTCAAAGTCGATTTGTTCCCCAACGAAGTCTATATCGTTACCCCGAAAGGCGATATCCTTACCTTGCCTAAAGGAGCGACGCCGATTGACTTTGCCTATGCAGTTCACACCAATATCGGTCATAAAACCGTTGCCGCGCGTATCAATAACGTCATGATGCCGTTGCGCACCAAGCTGAAAACCGGCGATACGGTAGAAATCATTACTTCCGAGCATGCCAAGCCTAATGTAGCATGGCTGAACTTTACCGTTTCCAGCCGTGCGCGAAGCGCCATCCGCCAATACATTAAAAATCTGAATCGTCACGATGCCGTTGTTTTGGGTGAGAACCTGCTGCAAAAAGCTTTATCCAGCCTGTTGCCTAAAGACATCCTGCTTTCAGACGACCTCAAAGAAAAATACCTTGCCGATTTGAATACCAAACAAACCTCGTTTGAAGAGGTTCTTTACAATGTCGGTATGGGGCATACTTTGCCGGTACACGTTGCCATGCACATTGCCGAGTTGGCAGGCCAACATTTTGGCAGCACGGTCAAGCTCAGTCCGATCAAAGTCAACGATCAGGAAACCGGCCGGATTCATTTTGCCGAATGTTGCCATCCGATTCCCGGCGATGCGATCCGCGCATTATTGGTCAAAGACAAGGGTATGATTATCCACCGTGATACCTGTCAAACTTTGGTCAAAGCCGATCCGGAAGAGCAACTGGATGCGGGTTGGGACAGTTTGCGTAATCAAACGTACCGCACCATCCTCAACGTCAAATCCGAAGATGCGCATGGTTTGTTGGCTTCAATGGCGCAAGCGATTTCCAATTCCGGTGCGGATATCGAATCTGTCGATACGCCAACCAAAGCGCAAGCAGGAACGGAAGGTTTTGTAGAATTTAAATTTACAATTAAAGTCAAAGACTTGGATCAGGTTAATCAGATTATTCATGCAATGCATGCCAATCCGAATATCCGTAAAGTGATTCGAGGATAATCTTGTTAATAAGCAAAGGCCGTCTGAAAGCATTTTCAGACGGCCTTTTTGATGTTTACAAATAAAAGCTGTTGGCTTCTTTTTAAGAGGGTTTATGGCTTGTTTGTAATTAGATTGGGTTTAACTCAACCAAAAACGGAAAACCAAAAAGAAAACTAAGGCCAAAACGCCGGCCCAAACCAGTAACATGAATCCGGCTACTGCCTGACCCAAGCGGTAAACAGGATTTTTGCGTTCGTCTTCGAGTAGGGGATTAGGTGTATCGTGCGGTTTGTCGGACATGATGAAGCTCTGATTGAATTATTGAATAAAAGCGTAAGGGTACGCCGATAGAAGCAAAGATTCAAGTGGGAATGATTATTGATAGAAGTCTTCGTCTTCATTCCACGCCGTTTTTAAGGCCGTCTGAATGGTGTCGGCACCAAAGCCGCGATAGGCAAGGAAACGTGCTTGTTTTTGTTTTTCTTTCAAATCTTGAGCTTCCTGCTTGAATTTTTTACGCAAGACGGAAATGGCGGTTTGCAGCTCGTCCTCCCTATCGGGGAGGAACTCCCGACAGTCGTCTGCATCGATGCCTTGTTGCGCTAAGGCTTGTTTGAGGCGGAGTGTGCCGTAACGGTTGCTCTTGCTGTGAATATAGGCTTCTGCGTAACGTTGGTCGGATTGCCAATTCCGTTCGGCGAATTCGTCCAAAACCTTTTCCAATTCTTCTTCACTTTCTGCGTGAGGAGCCAGTTTGCGTTTCAAGCCGACACGGCTGACTTCCTGATGGGAAAGAATATCCAAGGCGCGGGCGCGTAAGGTTTTGGGAGGTTTCATGGGGATATGGAAGGGGAGGGATTTAACTACATTGAATTACATTTTCAGACGGCCTGATTGGATGAAAGCACCGAAAAGGCCGTCTGAAAATAAAGCTGAATTATTCTTCGTCTTTGTTTTTTTGCGGATGCAGATTTTCGTAGATTTCAGGCAGGGCGCGAATCAACAAATCAGGTTTGGTTGCTTTGTCTTGAGAGAGCAAGGTCATGTCGCCGTAGCCGAATGTTACGCCGACGCTGAAGCAACCGGCCGCTTTGGCGGCAATAATGTCATTTTTAGAGTCGCCCACCATCAGCATATTGGCAACGTCGATGCCCAAAACTTCGGCCGCATGTTGAAGCGGCAATGGGCTGGGTTTTTTCTCGGTCAGGCTGTCGCCGCCAAGAACCAGGCTGAAATAGCCGTCGAGATTAAGCTGTTTCAGCAACTCAGCAGCCAGAATTTCATTTTTGTTGGTAATGACAACTAGAGGAATACCCAAGGACTTGAGCAGGCCGAGACCGGCTTCGGTTTCAGGGTAGGGGCGGGTAAAGTCGCTCAAGTGCTCGCGATAATATTTCATAAAGAACACAAAGCCTTTTTCCCAGATTTCAGGATCGGCTTCTTTTTCACGATCATTGGTAATGACGCGATGAACCAATTTGCTGATGCCGTCGCCGACATAGCTTTCAACCGTTTGGGTAGGTAAAACAGGTAAACCCAAGTGCGCACACATGGCTTGGGCTGCTGCGGCCAAATCGGGAACGGAATCACATAAGGTGCCGTCCAAATCAAAGGCAACGGCTTGGACGTGTTCTAAAGCAGCAGTGGTCATTGAGTAACTTTCTGTCATATTATTTAAGCGGTTATTTTAACATTGTTTGCCTGATTTGCCGATTCTTTAAAAAGATGTTTGTTTA
Organism: uncultured Neisseria sp.; assembly: GCA_963531275.1. GTDB lineage: Bacteria > Pseudomonadota > Gammaproteobacteria > Burkholderiales > Neisseriaceae > Neisseria. The sequence continues at coordinate 11,050 of CAUSHT010000016.1, read as the reverse complement.
AATTGTTAACAATTTTTGATGGTGTAAGGCTGTCAGCCTATTGGGAATGTGAAAGGGATTTTGTCAACAAAAAGGGTGGTTTGGTAGGTATTAAAAAACAAAGGGTTTGTGTGTTTTTTTGAATGGTTTGATGAGCATTTATGCTAGACCGTCTGAAAATTTTTTGGTTGGTGTGCCGATATTTTCAGACGACCTCAAACTAAATTCATATATAAATGAATAGATTCGCTTTTTATCGACTACACGCTATTACATTTTTGTCCGTTTTTGTATATAGTAACGTGTATGGCTCTCGTCTAATCATATGTATGAAAAGGAAAAATACATGTCCGCATCTGCTGTAAAAGAAACGCTGAATCCGTTTGAAATTGCGCAAAAACAAGTGAAAACTGCCTGCGACCGTCTGAATGCCGACCCAGCAGTATTTGAAATCTTGAAAAAGCCGCAACGTGTTTTGGAAGTCAACTTCCCTGTCAAACTCGACAACGGTACAGTAGAAAACTTCACCGGCTACCGTTCACAACACAATAATGCCGTCGGCCCTTACAAAGGCGGCGTGCGTTTCCATCCTAATGTGAATATGGACGAGGTTAAAGCCCTGTCTATCTGGATGACCATCAAATGCTGCGTGGCCGGTATTCCTTACGGCGGCGGTAAAGGCGGTATTACTTTGGATCCGCGTAACTATTCCGAAGCGGAATTGGAACGCATCGCCCGCGCTTATTCCGAAGCCATTTCTCCGCTGATCGGCGAGAAAATCGATATCCCTGCACCTGATGTGAACACCAACGGCAAAATCATGTCTTGGATGGTTGATGCCTATGAAAACGTAGTGAAACATTCTGCACCGGGCGTGTTTACCGGCAAACCGGTTGAGTTTGGCGGCTCCTTGGCGCGTACTGAAGCCACCGGTTACGGCGTAAATTTCGCCGCCGTCCAAGCTTTGGAAAAACTGGGCAAAGACGTGAAGGGTGCTACTTACGCCATTCAAGGTTTCGGTAACGTGGGCTACCACACCGGTTACTATGCACACAAAGCCGGTGCGAAAATCGTTGCCGTATCTACTGTTGACGTTGCCATCTACAACGAAAACGGCTTGGATATGGAAGCAATCATCAAAGAATTCCAAGAAAAAGGTTTCATCACCAATGAGGCTGGCTACGGCAAAGAAATCAGCAATGCCGAACTTTTGGCTTTGGATGTGGACGTACTCGCCCCTTGCGCGCTGGAAAACCAACTGACTTCTGAAAACGCCGGTAAAGTCCGCGCGAAAATCGTGGTTGAAGGCGCAAACGGCCCGACTACTCCAGAAGCAGACGTTATCCTGCGTCAAAACGGCGTATTGGTTGTTCCTGATATTTTGGCAAACTGCGGCGGCGTGGTGGTATCCTATTTTGAATGGGTACAAAACCTGCAAGGCTACTACTGGGAGTTTGACGAAGTTCAAGAGAAAGAAACCGTTGTCCTGCGCCGTGCGTTCCGCGATATTTGGAACTTGGCTCAAGAATACGATGTCGACCTGCGTACCGCTTCTTACATGATGAGTATCCGTCGTGTTGAAAAAGCAATGAAACTGCGCGGCTGGTATTAATCGTTTGAACGATAGCTAAGAGTAGGCCGTCTGAAACCTGTTTTCAGACGGCCTTAATGTTTTTGATAAGCGCCTTTACAAATTTTTATCCACCTTGATTCCATTTCATTCAAACTCAGCTATAATCCCCTTTTTTGACCTTTCCGGAAAAGACATAATCATGAACAAAACTTTCAAATTCAGCGCATTGGCTTTGTCTGCTTTGCTGGCACTGACTGCTTGCAACCAAAAAGACACTGCCGCTAAAGATGCCCCTGCTGCTTCCGCAGCTTCAAATGCGACTGCAGATGCCTCTGCCATCGGTTCTACTGCCCAACAAGCCAGCTACGCAATGGGTGTGGACATCGGCCGTTCATTGAAACAAATGAAAGACCAAGGTACGGAAATCGATTTGAAAGTCTTCACCGAAGCCATGGAAGCCATGTTTGAAGGTAAAGAAGTCAAAATGACTGAAGCTCAAGCTCAGGAAGTGATGATGAAATTCCTGCAAGAGCAACAAGAAAAAGCTACTGCCAAACGTGCTGAAGATGCCAAAGTAAACTTGGAAAAAGGCGAAGCGTTCTTGAAAGAAAACGCGACTAAAGAAGGCGTGAAAACCAGCGCTTCCGGTCTGCAATACAAAATCACCAAAGAAGGCGAAGGCAAAAAACCGACTAAAGACGACGTGGTTACCGTTGAATACGAAGGCCGTCTGATTGATGGTACTGTATTTGACAGCAGCAAAGCCAACGGCGGTCCAGTAAGCTTCCCTGTAAGCCAAGTGATTCCAGGTTGGACTGAAGGTATCCAGCTCTTGAAAGAAGGCGGCGAAGCAACATTCTACATCCCTGCCAAATTAGCATATCGTGAAGTTGGTGCCGGCGATAAAATCGGCCCGAACGCTACTTTGGTATTCGACGTGAAACTGGTTAAAGTCGGCGCGCCTGATGCCGCTGCACAACAACCTGTACAAGTTGACGTACAAAAAGTTCAATAATCCGAATCAAGGCTTACGCCCTTAAACAACGGATAAAAGGCCGTCTGAAAAATTCCGTTTCAGACGGCCTTTGTTCTAAACAAACAAGGAATTATGATGAAAAATATCGTCATCCTTATTTCCGGACGCGGCAGCAATATGCAGGCGATTGTGAATGCTAATATTCCCGATGCCAACATTGCAGCCGTATTGAGCAACAGCGAGACCGCAGCCGGATTGGCATGGGCGGCAGGGCGCGGTATTGCCACCGACAGTTTAAACCATAAAAACTTCGACTCGCGTCTGGCATTTGATCAGGCCATGATGGAAAAAATCGATGCCTATCAGCCAGATTTGGTCGTATTGGCGGGCTTTATGCGCATTTTGACCCCGGAATTCTGCGCACATTATGAAAACCGCCTGATCAATATCCATCCGTCCATCCTGCCTTCTTTCACCGGTTTGCATACCCACGAACGCGCATTGGAAGCAGGTTGCCGAGTGGCAGGCTGCACCATCCATTTCGTAACCCCTGAGCTGGATTGCGGCCCGATTATTTCGCAAGGCATTGTGCCTATTTTGGACGGTGATACTGCCGACGACGTTGCCGCACGCGTGCTGACGGTTGAACACCAGCTGTTTCCGCAAGCCGTTGCCGATTTTGTTGCAGGCCGTCTGAAAATCGAAGGCAACCGCGTTTTGAATGCACAACGCAATGCCGCCGGTCAAAGCCTGCTGGCTTGATTGAAACACCATACACACAAGGAAAACATCATGAATCCGATTAAAACAACCCTGCTGACACTTTCCCTGCTTACAGCCTCCATCGGCGCGCAAGCCGCTGAATTGCCGCAATCTGCCGTTTTGCAATACTCAGGCAGCTACGGTATTCCGGCGACCATGACCTTCACACGCAGCGGCAACCAATACAAAATCGTCTCTACCATCAAAGTACCGCTTTACAATATCCGCTTTGAATCCGGCGGCAGCATTAACGGCACGACCTTGAATCCGTCTTACTACAAAGATGTACGCGGCGGCAAAGTGTATGCCGAGGCCAAATTCTCCGGCGGCAACATCACTTACGGTAAAGCAGGTGATTTGAAAACCGAAAAATCCGGCCCGGCCATGGACTTGTTCACTTTGGCATGGCAACTGGCCGCCAATGACGTGCGTCTGCCGTCAGGTTTGAAAATTACCAACGGTAAAAAACTGTACACCGTCGGCAGCATGAACAAAATCGGCAGCGAAAGCTATAAACTGAACGGCGGCACAACGCCTGTGAGCAAATATCGCGTCCGCCGTGGCGACGATACCGTTACTTACTCTTTTGCTTCCGATATCGACAATATCCCTGCGCAAATCAGCTATACCGATGACGGCAAAACCTATAACCTGAAACTGACTTCCGTCAAAATCAACGGTAAAGTAGTGAAACCGTAATCTTTATTTGCTCAAACAAGAAGGCCGTCTGAAAAGTTTTCAGACGGCTTTTATCTTTACAGCAACACAATATCGTATTGCTCCTGCGTGTAGGCGGTTTCGACTGCCAGCGAAATCGGTTTGCCGATAAAGTCTATCAACATCGCCAGCGATTGCGATTCTTCGTCTAGGAACAAGTCGATGACATTCGGAGCGGCCAAAATGCGGAAGGCTTGGACATCATAGCGGCGCGCTTCGCGGACGATTTCGCGTTGGATTTCGTAGCACACGGTTTGAGGCGTTTTCAGACGGCCCCGGCCTTGGCAGGAAGGGCAGGGTTCGCAGAGGATTTGGCTTAAGTTTTCACGCGAGCGTTTGCGGGTCAGTTCGACAAGGCCCAGACTGGTGAAACCGTTGAGGGTGACGCGGGTACGGTCGAAACTGAGGGCTTTGGCAAGCTCTTGCAGGACGGCTTCGCGGTGGATCTCTTGCGCCATGTCGATGAAGTCGATGATGATGATGCCGCCGAGATTGCGTAGGCGAAGCTCGCGGGCGATGGTGTGGCAGGCTTCGAGGTTGGTGCGGAAGATGGTTTCATCAAAATTGCGCGCGCCGACAAAGCCGCCGGTGTTGACATCGATGGTGGTCATGGCTTCGGTGGACTCGATGATGAGGTAGCTGCCGAAGTTGAGGTTGACGCGCGGTTGCAGGGCGCGGGCGATTTCCTGCTCGATGTTGTGGGTTTCAAATAGGGGGCGTTCGCCTTTAAACAATTCGATTCTGCCCAATGCGCCTTGAACGTATTGTTCGGCAAACTGGGTCATGCGGCGGTGGTTTTCAGTCGAGTCGACCAAGATTTTGTGCGTATCGAGGCTGAACATATCGCGCAAAACGCGCAGGCTCAAAGGCAAATCTTGATAGAGCAGGGTTTCAGGCGGCTGAATTTTTGCTTGTTTTTGAATGTGTTCCCACACTTTGGTCAGATAGTTGATGTCTGATTGCAGCTGGGCATCGGAAGCGTTTTCGGCGTTGGTGCGGATGATGTAGCCGTGGCAGGCGTTTTCGGGCAGCAGGTTGTTGAGGCGCTCCCTCAGGTTGCTGCGTTCGGCATCGTCTTCAATGCGTTGGGAAATGCCGATGTGGTCTTCTTGCGGAAGATGGACGAGGAAACGGCCGGCCAGCGAGATTTGGGTGGATAGGCGCGCGCCTTTGGTGTTGATGGGGTCTTTGATGACCTGAACCAATACGGACTGACCTTCAAAGAGCATGTGTTCGATGCGTTGGGTTTCATCCGGATTGCGGCGTTGTTCGAGGACGTCGACGATGTGCAAAAACGCGGCGCGTTCCAAACCGATATCGATGAATGCGCTTTGCATGCCGGGAAGGACGCGTTTGACGACGCCCAAATAAATATTGCCGACCAAGCTGTGGCCGCTGTTGCGCTCGATGTGCAGCTCGCAGATATTGTTCTCTTCCAAAACGGCCACACGCGTTTCTTGCGGCGTAATGTTGACGAGGACGGTTTCGGACGGACGCACGGCGTCCTTGGGGATGGGAATTCCTGAAAGCATGGGGATACCTGATTTTGAATAGAAAAACTTTTGCGATGTGTTCTTCTCCACAAAACAAATGGTAAAAGTCATTCTGCGAAAGCGCTTATCATACTTTAATTATGGTTTTTCCGCATCTGCACAAATGTTTATGGCCAAGAGGCCGTCTGAATGTTTTTTACAACCGTACGGCGGCAATACTTGTAAAATAGCATCTATGCCCATATAGTCATGAACATTGGTATTTTGGAAGAAATCATGCAAACCGTTACTGTTTATACCGGTCCATATTGCCCGTACTGCACCATGGCGAAAAGGCTGTTGCAGGCGGTGGGTGTGAAAGAAATCAACGAAATCCGCATCGACGGCAATCCGGAAGTTTTTGCCGAAATGCAGCAGCTTTCCGGCCAGCGCAGCGTGCCGCAGATTTTTATCGGCGACACCCATGTCGGTGGCTTTACCGATTTGTACCGCTTGCAGCAGGAAGGCAAGTTGGACGAATTACTGAATCCTTAACCCTTAACTTAGGAAAATAAAATGAGCGAAGAATTGCAACCCGTATTCAGCGTTGAGCGTCTGTATGTAAAAGACTTGTCTTTGGAAGTGCCTCACGCACCACAAATCTTCTTGGAACAAGGCGAGCCTGAAGTCGATATGCGTGTTTCTACCGGCAACACCAAACTGGAAGACGGCTTCTACAGCGTTGACGTTACCGTGACCGTGACTGCCAAACTGAACGAAGAGCGCACCATGTTCTTGAACGAAGTAACCCAAAGCGGCATCTTCCGTCTGGAAAACATTCCTGAAGAAGACGTACAACTGCTGTTGGGCGTTGCTTGTCCGAACATCCTGTTCCCTTACGCACGCGAAGCCATTTCCAACAGCGTAACCCGCGCCGGCTTCCCACCTGTACTGCTTGCTCCGATCAATTTTGAAGCAATCTATCAAGAACAACAGGGAGCTAACGCTTAATCGCGTTATACCTAAATTAAGGCCGTCTGAAACATTGTGTTCAGACGGCCTTTTTTTATTTGAAAATTAGGACATAAGAAAAATCTATAATAAAAAGTTCATATATTAATGTAATAAGTATATAATGATATTGTTTATCATTACGATAATATTTTTTAATTTTTATAGGTTTATATACCATTTAAAATCAACATATTGAATTTTATCCAGTAAGTAGATTCTATTAATTAAGGAAATAGTTGTGAAACCTGATTTTCAAATGAAAACAATTTGTTTGTTATTGGTGCTGCCTTGCCAAACTGTTTTTGCAGATACGGGACATCAAGAAGTTGAACATGTAGATATGGATACGGTCAAGGTCAGTGGCAAACGGCAGGCACAAAGTAATACCGAGCGCAGTCAGTCTTATACAATCGGAACGATGGCAACGGCGACTGGGTTGCGTATTTCAGGCAAGGATACGCCGCAGTCGGTGAGCGTAATGACGCGTCGGCAGCTAGATGATAAAGCAATATATTCTTTAGAAGATGCAATGAAAAACACTACGGGAATCAACGTGGTTCGCGATTCGGGCCTACAAACTCGTTTTTTGTCTCGTGGTTTCTATGTTGATCAGATTGGTGAAGACGGTATTACCACTAATGTGTCTGGACGTTCGGGCTATACGGCAAAAATCGATGTCTCACCCAGTACAGACCTGGCTGTTTATGATCACATTGAGGTTGTCAGAGGTGCAACCGGTCTTACTCAGTCCAATTCTGAACCGGGTGGAACCATTAATTTAATCCGTAAGCGGCCAACAGCTCTGTTTAAGCATACAGGTGAAATCAGCACTGACCATAGGGGCAGCAAGCGTTTGGCTTTGGATGTATCTGGAAGCTTGAATAATGAACATACGGTACGCGGTAGGCTGGTTGGTGTTCATGAGGACCACCGCTCTTTTAAAGAGGGTGTATGGAACAAGAAAGACATGCTTTATGGTGTGATTGATACGGATTTGAGTGATAACAGTATGCTGACTTTGGGTGGTACTTATCAGAAAAATAAAGATATTCCCGATTTTGCCGGCGTGATTTTACCTTGTGAGGATCAAAAAACTGCGGCCTTTAGCTCCAGTCCTGCCTGTAACAATCCTTTGAAATTGCCACGTAATACTTATTTGGGTGAAACCTCATGGTCACGCCTGAATGCTGATAAATACAATATTTTTTCCGGTTTCAAACATGTCTTTGACAATGGATGGCAACTCAATGCCGAAATTTCTTATACGCATAATGATTCAGATGCCAAAGTCGGACAATTTTTTCTGAAAAACGAACACGCGGCAGGTATTTCAGCATCTGCGGCAACGGGTTTCTTAACCGAGAAGGGAGAGGTTATCCCTTTCGAGCCTAAAGACAAGGCGTTGGCAAAATTAAAAGAATATCGTGATGGCGTCACGAAAACATATGAAGAGAAAAAAGCAGATTACGTTGCCCATCATTTCGATGCATCTGCTTTTGAACAATATCGCTCCCAAAGGGCGGCAGCACGTCAGGCAGGTTTTGATCAATGTATGCAGGACATTGGTTTGGATTTCCTGTGCAACGACTGGCAGGATCCTGGTGTAGAAGTAGATAAAAAAGAGTTTGTTGATAAGGAGCTTGCAAAGCAAGGCATTATTAACAATGCAGAAGGTTTGTTTCCCAACCGTCTATACGACTCAGCATACAATCTTCGCCACACATACAACCGCCGTTACAACTTCATGCCGTTGCACTATACCAAACATGATGTGCAATGGGGCTTTAAGTTGGATCTGACAGGTAACTACCGCCTGCTTGGACGTGAACATGATTTCTTTGTCGGTTATGCGTATAACAATGAAAAAATCCGTTCTGCCTATACGGAAATATATCAAAACCGTTATTTTGTCCGTCCTCAAGGTTATGCAGGTGCAGGCAGTTGCGGCATTCATCCCGATGGACCGGAGCGTAATCCTTTAGAAAAAGGCATTGTCGAACCAGATTGGCATATTTATAACGAAAAAGGTAATAACAAGATCTATGTGCCGGAATGCAGTGGCGCGCATGTTACCAAATATACTCCCCGGTTGGATGCAGAGGGTAAGCCTGTCTGGACAGTCAACGACAATGGTGAGCGCGTAATGGTGCAAGATCCTGTTTACGAATTGGATGCAAATGGAAACAAAATACAGGAGCGGGATGAAGAGGGTAATTTGAAATGGGCAAACCAATATCTGAAAACGCCGCTGTGGAAAACTGTTCAGGTTGCAGATGATCATGTTCCGGCGTTATACAATTATTCGAAATACCTTAACACGAATAAAACACATTCTTTGACTTTCAGTACCCGCTTTAATGCAACCAACCGTTTGCATCTCTTGGGTGGTATGCACTATACGCGCTATGAAACCACACAAGCCAAAGAAATGCCTGTACGCTACGGCCAGCCTGCTACGGCATTTCAAACTGAGAGCAGTAACAAAATCGACAAAGAACACTACACCTCAAAAATGCAAAGCCATCGGTTTACGCCATATGCCGGCATTACCTACGACCTGACGCCGCAACAAAGCTTGTATGCCAGCTATACTAAGATTTTTAAACAACAGGATAACGTTGATGTAACCAGCAAATCCGTTCTTCCACCACTCATCGGGACTAACTATGAAATAGGTTGGAAAGGGTCGTTCTTGCAAGGCCGTCTGAATGCTTCGCTTGCCTTGTTTGTTTTACAGCAGAAAAACCGTACCGTTGTCGATTTCGGATTTGTTCCTGATACTAGTCGTAACGGAGGTTCATTCCAAACCATCGCTAAACCTGTGGGTAAGGTTAAGAGCAGCGGCGCAGAACTTGAATTGGCTGGCGAATTGTCGGAAAACTGGCGTATTTTTGTTGGCTACACATATAACAAAAGTAAGTATAAAAATGCTGCAGAAGTTAATGCGGAGCGGTTGGAGAAAAACACGACTGCCGACCCGTATAACTTCAGTAACTTCACGCCGGTACATATGTTCCGTCTCGGTACAAGCTACCGCTTGCCTCAAACTAAGTTGACCTTGGGTGGCGGAATATCCGCGCAAAGTCGCACAAGTAGCCTTTACAATATTCGCCAAGGAGGCTACGGACTTATAGATGGCTTTGTTCAATATGACTTTAACAAACACGGCAGAATCAGCCTGATAGGAACGAACCTGGCTGACAGGACGTATTTTGAAAATAACTACAACCGTACGCGAGGTCAAAACAATTTCTATGGCGAACCGCGGACAGTCAAACTGAAATTGGATTGGCATTTCTAGAGAGAATGGATCATTATTTGGTATGTGAACATTATTTGCTAAATTCCTGATAAAAGTACGGGTTGAATATCCTTCTTTTTTGAAAGCTGTTTCCTAACAATGGCTGAAGTTGATTCGATAGCCGGCGTATTTTCAAATATTCATTTGTTTCAAGTATTCAGCTTTGAAGGCCGTCTGAAACATTGCGTTCAGACGGCCTTTTTGTTTTCGGATAAAATACAGCAAACTTTAAATCAGCTGCCTTTTAAGATGACGCCCGAAACCCAAAAACAGCTCAAAATTACTGATGTTTCTGCCAAGAAGCTCGTCAAGCTCAACCTCCATACCGCATGGGATTTGGTGTTGCACCTGCCGTTGCGTTACGAGGACGAGACGCACATCATGCCAATTAAGGATGCGCCGATCGGTGTGCCGTGTCAGGTCGAGGGCGAAGTCATTCATCAGGAAGTAACTTTTAAGCCGCGCAAGCAGCTGATTGTCCAAATCGCCGATGGTTCCGGCAGCGTCCTTTTTTTGCGCTTCATCCACTTTTACGCCAGCAATCAGAAACAGATGACGGTCGGCAAGCGCATCCGTGCCGTGGGCGAAATCAAGCACGGGTTTCACGGCGACGAGATGATTCATCCCAAAATCCGCGATGCCGAGAGCAGCGGTTTGGCGGAAAGCCTCACGCCGATTTATCCGACTGTAAACGGTTTAAATCAACCCACATTGCGCCGTATCATTCAGACGGCGTTGGACGTTACGCCGTTGCACGACACCTTGCCTGATGCTTTATTAGGCCGTCTGAAATTGCCGCACCTTGCCGAAAGCCTGCGCCTTTTGCATTCGCCGCCGCCGAGTTTCACCATCCACCAGCTTTCCGACGGCGCGCTTCCTGCATGGCAGCGGCTCAAATTCGACGAACTTTTGGCGCAACAGCTCTCCATGCGGCTGGCGCGGCAGAAGCGCGTCAGCGGCACGGCGGCGGCATTGGGCGGCGACGGTACGTTGACTAATGCACTACGCCACGCCTTGCCGTTTGCCCTGACCGATGCACAAGAAAAAGTTGTTTCCGAAATCTGCCGCGATATGGCGCAAACCCACCCCATGCACCGCCTGCTGCAAGGCGATGTCGGCAGCGGCAAAACCATTGTGGCTGCCTTGTCTGCTTTGACGGCTATCGAATCCGGTGCGCAGGTGGCTGTAATGGCTCCAACCGAAATCCTTGCCGAACAGCATTTCATCAAGTTCAAACAATGGCTTGAGCCGTTAGG
>CAUSHT010000015.1:0-17592 GCA_963531275.1 uncultured Neisseria sp. | reverse complement strand
ATTTCGCCATACGCGGAGAAACGGCAAAACCTTGTTCCGCCAAAGTAATCGGTTTTTCAAACAAACTTGCCCACGGTAATTTGCCGTAACGCTTATGGACATTTTCCAGCAGCTTCGGAATCCCCGGCACACCGACCGAACGACCGCCGACCACCGCTTTCATAAAGCCCATCGGTTTACCGTTTTCGTCCAAGAAAAGTTCCGGTGTTGCCGCTTTCGGCGCTGTTTCACGGGCATCAAACGTCGTCAGCTTTTTCGCCTTATTGTCCCAATACACTAAAAACGCGCCGCCGCCCAATCCGGAAGATTGCGGCTCAACCAATCCCAAAGTTGTCTGCATGGCAATCATCGCATCTATCGCGCTGCCGCCGCGCTTCAAAATTTCATAACCGGCTTCAGTTGCCAGCGGATTGGCAGACGCCGCCATATAATGTTTGGCGCGGATTAATTTCTGTTCCGTCAGCCCTGTTCCTTGCTCCGGCGCATGGTTATCCACAGATACGGAGGACAGGGCAACTTGAGGCTTTTGAACCGGCTGTTGCGCACAAGCGGCCAAAATCAAAACGGATAACAAATTAATACTAAAGGAAAACTTCATATGCACACCTTATTGAAATATTTTCAGACGGCCTTTTCCCAGCTTAAATAAAAGGAAATATGAAAATAGCTTGAAATAAAAAACCATTTGACTATTTCTCTAGTCAATCAGTTCCAATTGGAGAAGTATAAAACAAGCTAAGATTGTGCACAGGCAAAAAGTTACCCACAGAATAAAGCAGCAGGAAAAATTTATCCACATCTGCAAACAAGGCCGACCATACTTTATCCTCATCAAAAAATATCAGCTAAGTATTTGAAAAATTGTTTTAATCAAAGTTACCAACAAGCTGTGGCAGCACTCAATATCATCTTCTATTTATTATTTAAAATCTTATTTATAGTTTGTTTTCCCAAAAGCAAAGGCCGTCTGAAACGTAAAGGCATCTTTTCAAAAAATTAAAAAGTTAAGGATTGTTAAAAAGTTGTAAATCAGCTAGAGTTACGCTTGATAAAATTAATCAATAATGGAGTTTCACCAAATGAAAGGCGACATTGGCGTAATCGGCCTTGCCGTAATGGGGCAAAACCTGATTCTCAACATGAACGACAACGGCTTTAAAGTTGTCGCATACAACCGTACGACCAGCAAAGTAGATGATTTTTTAAACGGCGCAGCCAAAAATACCAATATTATCGGCGCATATTCACTGCAAGATCTGGTTGATAAATTAGAAAAACCACGCAAAATCATGATGATGGTGCGTGCCGGTTCTGTTGTGGACGATTTTATCGAACAACTTGTTCCACTTTTGGACGAAGGCGACATCATTATTGACGGCGGCAACGCCAACTATCCTGATTCCACCCGCCGCACACACGAGCTGGCAGCAAAAGGCATCCGCTTTATCGGTGCCGGCGTATCCGGTGGCGAAGAAGGCGCGCGTCACGGCCCGTCCATCATGCCCGGTGGCGACGAAGCCGCATGGCCTGCCGTTAAGCCGATTTTCCAAGCCATCTCCGCCAAAACGCCTCAAGGCGAGCCTTGCTGCGACTGGGTCGGCCGCGACGGCGCGGGCCATTTCGTCAAAATGGTGCACAACGGCATCGAATACGGCGATATGCAGTTGATTTGCGAAGCGTACCAATTTATGAAAGACGGCTTGGGTCTGAGCTACGACGAAATGCACCGCATTTTCAACGAATGGAACAAAACCGAACTGGATTCTTATCTGGTCGAAATTACCGCCGCGATTTTGGGTTACAGAGATGAAAACGGCGAACCTTTGGTTGAAAAAATCCTTGATACCGCAGGTCAAAAAGGTACAGGCAAATGGACCGGCATCAATGCCCTCGATTTGGGTATCCCGTTGACCCTGATTTCCGAAGCCGTGTTTGCACGTTGCGTGTCCGCGTTTAAAGACCAACGCATCCAAGCAAACAGCCTGTTTGGCAAAACCATTACCCCGATTGAAGGCGATAAAGCCGCATGGGTAGATGCTTTGCGCCAAGCCCTGTTGGCATCCAAAATCATTTCTTATGCACAAGGCTTTATGCTGATCCGCGAAGCCAGTGAAAACAACGATTGGGCATTGAATTACGGCAACACTGCCCTCTTGTGGCGCGAAGGCTGCATCATCCGCAGCGCGTTCTTGGGCAACATCCGCGACGCATACGAAGCCAATCCTGATTTGGTCTTCTTGGGTTCCGATCCTTATTTCAAAGGCGTATTGGAAACCTGTCTGCCTGCATGGCGCAAAGTCGTTGCCAAAGCCATCGAATGCGGCATCCCTATGCCCTGCATGGCTTCCGCGATTACTTTCCTCGACGGCTACACTTCCGCGCGCCTGCCGGCCAACCTGTTGCAAGCCCAACGCGACTACTTCGGCGCGCATACCTACGAGCGTACCGACAAACCGCGCGGCGAGTTCTTCCATACCAACTGGACAGGTAAGGGCGGCGATACCGCTTCAACCACATACGATATTTAATTTGCCTGGGTAAACAAAAGGCCGTCTGAGTATTTCAGACGGCCTTTTTATAGGGTTATCCACAATGAAGAATGAAATAATTTAACCTGTTTTATAGATAACTTTATGAAATAAATAAAGATTAATAAAGGCCGTCTGAATATCTCAGACGGCCTTTAAAATTATTCACAACCTTATCAACAGGTTTTCCATAGCTTAAACCAGATTTTGCGGATTGCCGGCCACGAAGCGATTGATGTTGTCCAAAAGGATGTCAAACAGGCGGTTGGCGGCCTCTTGGCTTGCCCATGCAATGTGTGGCGTGACGATGAGGTTGGGCAGTCGGGCTTTCAGCAGAGGGTTGCCGTCGCGCGGCGGCTCTTGTGTCAACACGTCAAAACCTGCACCGCCGATTTGGCCGTATTTCAACGCCGCAACCAAAGCGGCTTCATCGACCAAGCCACCGCGCCCGCAGTTGATGAGGATGGCGCCGGGTTTCATTTGCTGCAATTCGGCTTCGCCTATCATGTTGGCTGTTTGCGGCGTGAGCGGACAATTAAGCGATACGACATCGGCGGAGCGGATGGCTTCGTCAAAGGAAACATAGCCGTCGCGGACGCTTTGGGCATTTTTATGTTCGGCGAACACGACATTCATTTTGAAAGCCTGAGCATAAGTTGCCAGCGTTTTACCGATATTGCCGCGCCCGAAAATCGCCAGTGTTTTACCGTTCAAATCGCGCATCGGTGCGCCGAGGTGGCAGAAAAACGGCGAGTTTTCCCACAAACCTGCCGCAACGTCGCGCTGATAGGCAGGCAGGTTGCGCATCAGGGTAATCATCATCATAAACGCGTGTTCCGCCACGGATTCATTGCCGTAAGCGCGGATATTGCACACTGCTGTGCCATTTTGTTTGGCGGCCTCAACGTCCACATTGTTGACGCCTGTTGCCGTAACGGCAACCAGCTTGAGTTGTGGATTTTCGGCAAAGGCTTGGGCGGAAATCACGACTTTGTTGGTAATCACAATGTCTGCGCCGCGGATGCGCTCCAGCGTTTCGTGCGCTTCGGTTGTGCCGTAGCTGCTCAATGTATGTGGAAAATCAAAATCAAACGGGCGGTTGACGAGGGTATCGCGGTCGAGGACGACAATATGGAGCGGGTTCATAAAATTCCTATCAGAAATAAAATATCGATTTATAAAATCTAAATTAGGATAAAGGATTTAAAATATACGCGTTAGTTGATAATAATTATTATGTAGCGATTAAAACATCAATGTATCAGGAAAACAGCATGATTAAAACCATTACATTTGCTATTTTGCATTTCAGCGTCGCATTTAGTGTCGCCTATATTCTGACCGGCAGTATCGGTGTTTCCAGCGCGGTCGCTTTGGTTGAACCCATCGTCAATACCATCGTCTTTTATTTTCACGAAAAAGCATGGAACCGCTACGAGAAAAACAAATCCGAAAAGCAAAAATTGTGGGTGCCTCTACATCAGTGCGGCTAAAGTTTCAGACGGCCTTTTGCTTGATTAAAACCGATTATGTTTTTGCGGTTCGTCCATCGCCATCAAAATGCCAAACCCTAAAATAGAGTAAGACTTTACGAAGGCTTCATGAAGGTAAAAATGCTAAAATACGCTATTCTTGCAAACCCATTCAGACGGCCTCAATGCTCACCGATTTAGAAAAAAACGCCATCCGCGACCATTACCAAAACATCGGCAAAAACCTGCCCGGTTTCCGTCCGCGCGCTTCGCAGCGGGAAATGATTGCGGCGATTGCCAACGCTTTTTCGCGGACGTTGACGCGTGAAGAAGGCGAAGAAGCGCCCAAACGCGAGGGTGAGAGCATTGCTGTGATCGAAGGGCCGACCGGCGTGGGTAAATCGTTGGCCTACCTTTTGGCCGGCGGCATCATGGCGCAAACGCGCGGCAAACGGCTGATCGTCAGCAGCGCGACGGTGGCCTTACAGGAGCAGTTGGTTGACCGCGATTTGCCGTTTCTGGTCGAAAAAAGCGGTTTGGAGCTGACCTTTGCGCTTGCCAAAGGGCGCGGCCGTTATCTTTGCCCCTACAAACTCTATCAACTGACGCAAAACAACGCCCAGCAAAACCTGCTTGGTTTTGAAGCGCCGGAAGTGTTGTGGGACAGCAAACCCAAGCCCGAAGAGTTGAACCTGCTGCGCGACATTGCTGATGAATTTTCCGCCCGTCGCTTTAATGGCGACCGCGACACTTGGCCGGAAAAAATCGATGACGCGATTTGGCTCAAAGTGACCAACGACCGCCACGGCTGCCTGAAATCCGCCTGTCCAAATCGTCCAGAATGCCCGTTTTACCTGGCACGCGATGTCTTGGAAACCGTCGATGTCGTTGTTGCCAACCACGATCTTCTGCTTGCCGACATCAGCATGGGTGGCGGCGTGATTCTGCCTGCGCCCGAAAACAGTTTCTATTGCATAGACGAAGCGCACCACCTGCCCAAAAAAGCCCTCAGCCGTTTTGCCGCCGAACATTCATGGAATATTGCCGTTTGGACGCTGGAAAAACTGCCGCAGTTGACCGGCAAAATTGCCGCGCTGACCGATAAAGCCGAACTTGCCAACCTTGCCGATGAAGCCGCCACATCCTTGCTCGACAGCCTGCACGAATGGCAGTTCCATTTGGCGGAAGAGCCGTCTTTAAGTCTGGGGTCGTCTGAAAACGACAGGCGGAAACACAACGAACCGACTTGGCTGTGGGAAGACGGCAAAATCCCCGAAGGCCTGGAAACCACAGTTTCCAATACGGCCATTGCTGCACGCAGCCTGCTCAAACACGTTGTCGGGCTGAACGATGCGCTTTCCGCCGCGCGCCGCGAAAAAGAGCAGGACGGTGCGCTCCTCGACCGCCTGACCAGCGAGTTCGGCCTTTTTATCGCCCGTATCGAACAAATCAGCGCAGTTTGGGATTTGCTCTCCACCGTTCCCATTGAGGGCGAAGAGCCGTTGGCGAAATGGATAACCCGCCGTGCCGACGACAAAAACGACTATATTTTCAACGCCAGCCCCATCAGCAGCGCATCCCACCTTGCCAACAGCCTGTGGCGGCGCGCGGCAGGCGCGGTGTTGACTTCGGCCACCCTGCAATCGCTCGGCAGCTTCAACCTGATTTTGCGCCAAACCGGCCTATTATGGCTGCCCGAAACCACCACGCTTGCTTTGGAAAGCCCGTTTAATTTCGATGCGCAAGGCGAGCTGTATATTCCGCCCGTACACGCCAGCCCTAAAGACCCTGATGCGCACACGGCCGCCATTGTCGAATGGTTGCCGAAGCTGGTTTCGCCGGTTGAAGCCATCGGCACGCTGGTGTTGTTTTCCTCGCGCAAACAAATGCAGGACGTTGCCTTGCGCCTGCCTGACGAATACTTGCCGCTTCTGCTTGTGCAGGGCGAGTTGCCCAAGGCTATCCTGTTGCAAAGACACCATCAAGCCATTGCCGAAGGCAAAGCCAGCATTATTTTCGGCCTCGACAGTTTTGCCGAAGGTCTTGACCTGCCCGGCACGGCCTGCGTGCAAGTCATTATTGCCAAGCTACCGTTTGCCATGCCGGACAACCCCATCGAGAAAACCCAAAACCGTTGGATTGAACAACGCGGCGGCAATCCCTTTATCGAAATCACGGTGCCTGAAGCCAGCATCAAACTGATCCAAGCCGTCGGCCGCCTTATCCGTACCGAACAGGATTACGGCCGCGTGACCATCCTCGACAACCGCGTCAAAACGCAACGCTACGGCCAACAATTATTGGCCTGTCTGCCGCCGTTTAAACGGATAGGGTAGTTGTGGATAATTTAAAAAAACAAAGGCCGTCTGAAACCAAATTTTCAGACGGCCTTTTATTCTTTTCAAGCTATAAATCCAATTTCATGACGGATACGGTTTCCCCGTTGTGCCAAGTCTGGGTGATTTCTTTCCAGCCGAACTTTTCATACACAGCCTGCACATCTGGCGTATAGAGAAACAGATGCGGCAAACCCAGTTTGCGTGCTTTATCCAGACAAAACGAAACCAGCTGCCTGCCCACGCCCAAACCGCGAAATTGCGGCAAAACGAACACATCGCCCAGCCAATATTCATATTCGGGAAAACACGCCATATCAAACCGCTTTAATGCCGCCGAACCCATCAGCCGCCCTTCGTTATCCACAGCCGCAAACGCCAGCGGCAAGTCATCCCCATTAAGGCACTGCGCGTAATACGCACGGATTTTGTCCAGAGACGACCACGGCGCAAAATCGTGCCATTCCTCAAACAGCGCGAGGGATAAAGGCTCGACAAATTCAGGCTTCAGACGACATATGTTCATATCGGGTCCTTTTGTTGTACCAAATAGGGATAGTTTTTACAGTATAGGCCGTCTGAAAGGTTAACACATCTTAAAAAATCAGCGTAAAACACGATAAACCCGCCGCCAGTCCCATTCAAATCACTTATAATTCTGCCCATACCGCACACAAACAAAAGAAGAACATCATGGCCAAGAAATTTCCCATTTTTCCGAAAAATCCCGAGCGTATCTGCTGGGGTTGCGACAAATACTGCAAAGAAGACGATTTGCAATGCGGCAACGGTTGCGAACGCATCCAACACCCCATCGAATTGGACGGCCGCGACTGGTATAAAAAAGGCGACTGGAGCAATTTGTTGAGCGAAGAGCAGCAAATCGAACTAGGACTGAAAGAAGCGCCCAAGCCGGCCAAACCGCATATCAAACTGCCTTTGAAAAACAAAACAGCTTAAACGGTATGCCGTAAACAAACGAAATAAAAAGGCCGTCTGAAACCTGAAAAACAGGGTTTCAGACGGCCTTTGCGTTGTCGGATTATGCTTTCACATAATGCACAAACGCGTATTCGATGCCTTTGGCGGAAACATGGTTTTCCCGAGAGGCTTCTTGCCATGTCTCTGTGGAAAACTCAGGAAAAAACGCATCGCCGTCCACATCCAAACCGACTTCGGTCAAGCGCAAATCGGTGGCAATCGGCAGGGCTTGTGCATAAATTTGCGCGCCGCCCATGATGATGACTTCTTCAACCCCCTGACACAAAGCCAGCGCATCTTCCAAAGAAGCCGCCGTTTGTGCGCCTTCGGCCTGATAATCTTGGCGGGTGATGACGATATTTTGACGGCCGGGCAGCGGCTTGCGCGGCAGCGATTCCCATGTTTTGCGACCCATAATGACGGGTTTGCCGGTGGTGTAGGATTTGAAAAAGGCAAAATCCTCGGGTAAATGCCAAGGCATAGTATTGTTGATGCCGATACAGCGGCGGGCGGCGTAGGCGGCGATAAGGGTGATTTTCGGCATGATGAAATCCGTTTGTAAAATAAAATGATTATAGCGGAAGGGACTGTGAATAGACTGAATACCCGATATTTTAAAAATGTTTCAATATTTATAAAATCAGTATTCAAAATGCTTGATTTTGACAAAAATCATTTATTGTTCATTTTTTTAGGGATATGATAAATATCATACCAAATAAAAAGGAAAGGAAAAAATGATGAGAACCCTCCGTATTTCTGCTTTGACGGCTTCCCTGTCTTTGATGTTGGCTGCCTGCGGCGGCGCAACAAGCGGCTTGTCGAATGCCGTTACCGAGCCGCTCAATCCGCATCCGAAAGGCGTGTTATCCGTTGAATTGAACGAATCCGTCCCTGAAAACGGTACGTTGGACCTGACAGCCAACGGTAAAACGCAAACCCTGCAAAAAGGCGGCAAACTCGATACCGGCTTTTTGAAAACCGATAAAGTATCTTCTTACGACTACGCCCAAAAAATCAAGGTAAACGGCCAAGTCATCACTTTGGAAACGGGCGACTTCCAAGTGTATAAACAAAATTATTCCACTGTTGCCGCGCGTTACGCTAAACAAAAAGCCGATGACGCAGGCAAGCTGCAAAACCTCGATACATACACATTCACCGTCGGCGAAGTCCAAGGCGATGAAACTGCGTATCGCAATTTGCCCAAACAAGGCAGCTATCAGTATTCGGGCATCGCGTTTAACGGCGACGACCGCAGCGGCCGTCTGAAATACACCGTCGATTTCGATAAAAAACAAGGTTACGGCAACATCAGCAGCATGGCTTCCCACAATAATGTCGACCTGCTTGCCGCAAGCATTGCCAATAACAACGGCAAAGCTGCCATCAGCGGTAAAACCAGTTTGAACGGTATTGAAAACGGCCGTTACGATTTGAAACTCTTCGGCCCGCAGGCTGAAGAAATTGCCGGTAAGGCGCAAATCAAAGTTGGCGATTCCACCAAAGAAATCGGTTTGGCCGGTAAGAAAGAATAGGAAACAAGGCCGTCTGAAAGGTTCAGACGGCCTTGTTATTATCCAAAAAAAGCAACGGCTCAAACCGTTGCTTTTTTCATGCCAACCTAAATTACAGGCTGCCCAAGATAATGCGCAATACGCGGCGCAACGGCTCGGCAGCGCCCCACAAGAGTTGGTCGCCGACAGTGAACGCGCTGATGTATTCGCCGCCCATCTCCAGTTTGCGGATACGGCCGACAGGAACAGACAGCGTGCCGGTAACTTTGGCGGGCGTCAGTTCGTGGATGCTGGCTTCTTTTTCGTTGGGGATGACTTTCACCCAGTCGTTCGCGCCTGCCAAGATGGCTTCGATTTCAGAAACAGGCAGGTCTTTTTTCAGCTTCAGGGTAATGGCTTGGCTGTGGCAGCGCATAGAACCGATGCGCACGCACAAGCCGTCGATTACGGTCGGATTGTCGCTGCGGCCGAGGATTTTGTTGGTTTCCACGCCGCCCTTCCATTCTTCTTTGGACTGGCCATTACCCAAATCCACGTCAATCCACGGAATCAGGCTGCCGGCGAGCGGTACGCCGAAGTTGGCTTTCGGATAGTCTTCGCTGCGCAGGAAATCGGACACTTTGCGGTCGATGTCGAGAATCGCGCTGGAAGGATCGGCAAGCTCGCCCGCCACTTTGGCGTGAATCGCGCCCATGCCGCTGATGAGTTCGCGCATGTTTTTCGCACCCGCGCCGGAAGCGGCTTGGTAGGTCATGCTGGTTGCCCATTCGACCAAATCGTTTTGGAACAGGCCGCCCAAAGCCATCAACATCAGGGAAACGGTACAGTTGCCGCCGATGTAGTTTTTCACGCCGTTTTTTAGGCCGTTGTCGATAACGTTGCGGTTGACAGGGTCGAGGACGATGATGGCATCATCTTTCATGCGCAGGGACGAAGCCGCATCAACCCAGTAGCCGTTCCAGCCGCTGTCGCGCAGGGGTTGGAATACGGATTTGGTGTAATCGCCGCCTTGGCAGGTTACGATGATGTCCATTTTTGCCAATTCGGCAACATCGTTGGCATCCAACAATGTTTTGGCTGCCTGACCGAAATCAGGTGCGGCGCCGCCGACGTTGGAAGTGGTAAAGAAAAACGCTTCGGGAATGTGGGCGAAGTCGTTTTCTTCTTTCATACGCTGCATCAAAACAGAGCCGACCATACCGCGCCAGCCGACAAAACCTACTTTCATGTGTTACTCCTTATAAAGAAAATCCGGATAAGTTTATAGTGCATTAACAAAAATCGGAACGGCATCGCCTGCCGCTTTGTTCAGATTTTTGTTAACCCACTATAAAAAAGGGGAAAACAAACGTTTTAACGCCGTCTGCGGAAAATGTAAAGGTTTTTATCGAAAATTTTTAGAATGATGGGAAAATAGGTTAAGATGGCAATGAAATTGCATTTCATTAATGGTACAGAGGAAGATTAAATGAGCGAAATCAATTTGTCGGATTTGCCTCAAACAGAAATAGTAGATGTCCATATTGCTTCGCCGGGGGCGAGGGTTGCGGCATATTTGTTGAATAATCTGTTTACTTTTTTGATATGGTTGCCATTCATTGTGATGGTAGTTTTCACTTTAGATGAAAGCAAAGAATTAGTTTCGGAATCTTCTCTTTTTAATACTCCTGAATATTTTGCCATAACATTTTTTATTTCTTTGGCTGTTTATTTGGTTTTCGGTATCTTCCAACTGTATTACATGAGCCGAGACGGTCAGTCTTTAGGTAAAAAAATTATGGGCATCCGCGTGTTAAAAAGTGACGGGAATAATCCAGGTTTTGAAGGAACGGTTTTAATCCGCGAAGTTGTTTGGGCGCTTGCTGTTGGTGTTGTGGTAACTATTGTATCGTTGGCAATAAGTGACACGGGTGGAAACCTGATTTCTCTGCTTATAGCCTTCATCAACTTCATCATGCTCTTCTCCGTCAAACGCGACCGCCGCACGCTCTACGATATGCTGGCCGATACGGTTGTCGTCCAACTGCCACCGCGCCGATAAATCGCTTTTTTGTGTTAAAATCAGCACTTTCCAACATAGGCCGTCTGAAAAATCGCTTTCAGACGGCCTTTCGACACGCTATTGATTCCATGAAAAAACATTTGTACCGCATCACGCTCGTCAGCATTGCCGCAGCCATTCTTGCCGCCTGTCCGAGCAAAAGCATTAAAAACCTCCCCGAAACCGACACCAGCGTTATCAAAGGCCCCGACCGCCCCACCGGTACGCCCGATCCCGTCGGTACGACAGTGAGCGGGGGAGGAGCAAACTACACCGTAGTTTCCCACAACGAATTGCCGCACTGGGACCTCCAACACTTTACCAAAAGCCTGCAGTCTTTCCGCTTAGGCTGTGAAAAACTTAAAAACCGCCAAGGCTGGCAGGACGTTTGTATCCAAGCCATGCAAACGCCGGCGCACCATTTCCAAGCCAAACACTTCTTTGAACGCTATTTCACCGCATGGCGCGTCGATAACGGCGGCAATCCTGCCGGCACCATTACCGGCTATTACGAACCGGTCCTGCACGGCGACGACAAGCCCACAAGCCAATCCCGTTTCCCTATTTACGGCATTCCGAACGATTTTGTTTCCGTTCCGCTGGCTGCAAACTTGAGGGGCAGCAAAGCCACCGTCCGCATCCGCCAAACCGGCCCAAACAGCGGCGTCATCGACAACAGCGGCGCATACACGGCCGACTTGTCCAGATTCCCGATTACAGCACGCAGCACCGCGCTGAAAGGCCGTTTTGAAGGCAGCCGTTTTGTTCCTTACTACACCCGCAGCCAAATCAACGGCGGCGCGCTTAACGGCAAAGCGCCGATTTTGGGTTATGCAGATGATCCGGTCGAACTTTTCTTTATGCACATTCAAGGTTCAGGCCGTCTGAAAACGCCGTCCGGCAAATACATCCGTGTCGGATTTGCCGATAAAAACGAGCATCCGTATGTTTCCATCGGCCGCTATATGGCGGACAAAGGCTATCTGCCGCTGGGTCAGACCAGCATGCAGGGCATCAAGGCCTATATGAAGCAAAACCCCGGCCGCCTTGCCGAAGTTTTGGGGCAAAACCCAAGCTACGTCTTCTTCCGCGAGCTGACCGGCAGCGGCGATTCCGGCCCGGTGGGCGCATTGGGTACGCCGTTGATGGGCGAATACGCCGGTGCCATCGACCGCCACTACATCACGCTTGGCGCACCGCTGTTTGTCGCCACTGCCCATCCGATTACCAAAAAAGCCCTCAACCGCCTGATTATGGCGCAAGACACCGGCAGCGCGATTAAAGGCGCGGTCCGTGTGGATTATTTCTGGGGCTATGGCGACGAGGCAGGCGAAGTGGCCGGCAAAATGAAAACCACCGGCTATGTATGGCAGCTTTTGCCCAACGGCATGAAACCGGAATACCGTCCATAAACAGCGGTTTAAAAAAAAGGCTGTCTGAAACCAAGATTCAGGTTTCAGACGGCCTTTTTATTTCGATAAAAATGCGGCAGGTTTTAAAAACCTGCCGCGGTATGGGGACATACAGCTCGGACGGTAAGCCGGGTTCTGTCGCGGACAGTCATTCCTCTAGGCACATCATTGCTGGTGTGCTCAAGCAACCTACCCGAACGCTCGGCGAGCAGCGTCATCGCGTTCTGTTTGGTCTTGCTCCGAATGGGGTTTAGCCTGCTGCGCTTTGTTACCAAATGCACGGTGCGCTCTTACCGCACCTTTTCACCCTTACCTGTTTTGCCCGAAGGCAATCATCGGCGGTATTGCTTTCTGTTCCACTTTCCGTCGCGTTGCCGCGCCCGGCCGTTAGCCGGCATTCTGCTCTGTGGAGCCCGGACTTTCCTCCCCGTATGCCTTACGCGATACGCGGCGACTGTCTGTCCGACCTGTATGAGGTGCGGATTATAACACAGCCGCCATAAGGTTCAGACGGCCTAAATATTTATTTTTTCTTTTTAAATGCTATTTCGGTCAAACCCAATTCCTGTGCTTTTTTGCGGACTGCGGATTCGGGCATTTCGCGTGCCAGGCGGCTGGTGCAGTATTCGGTCATGGTGGTGGCGCAGGCTTTGAAGTTGCCGGTAAAGTCGCTGGCAGCACTTAAAAACGGGATGAGGCGGCCGGCCATGATTTCTTCGGCCGGTGCGTCTGTTTGGGCGGATACGCGTCCGGACTCGACCGCCGAGAAGATTTGTTCGGTAAAGCGTCGGGCGAAGTTTTCTTCTGTTTGGCAGTCTTGGAATGCGGTGTTTTCATGTTGGCAGACGAGGGTAACTTCGCCTTCTGCTTCTTGCAGCGGTTCGGCCAAATCGAGTTTGAGGGTTTGCTTGTCGGTTTGCAGCCAGGCGGTGCGGCCTTGGGTTTTGATGATTTTGCCGTAAACGCCGATAGCATCGTTTTGGGGGATATTTTTCTGTTCGGCAAGTTGTTGGGCCGAGAATAAGGGGGCTTGTTCGGCAAATGCGCCGCCGGTTTCGTGTTTGAAGTAGGCGGCGAGGTCTTGTTTGATGAGGGCTTGGGTCAACAGTTTTTCGCCTTCGGTCAGGCGGTGTGCGAAGCCGTGTGTTTTGGGGGCGGATGCGGCATCCGTGGTCTTGGTGTCCGGTGTGCAGGCGCTCAGGAGTAAAAGCAGGGGAAGGATGTATTTCATGGTTGGTCTCTCAACAGGCCGTCTGAATATATGGTTTCAAACGGTCAGCGTTGTTTATCGATAACGATAAACCCGGCGGGAATAAACGGGATAGGCCGGGTAATTGCGGACGGGTTCGCTGTCTTGATAGATGACGGTCGTCCCGGGCGGGGCGTTGATGGTCACGGTTTTGTTGACGGTGGTTTGCGCGTGGACGGGCAGGTCTAAGACGGCGGTGCGCCCGTACGGATTCTCGGTATAAACGCACGCGCTTAGAAGCAAGGCGGCACTCAGGACGGCGGTTTTCATGTTTCAGACGGCCTTATTTGAGCAGGTTTTTTAAGGCCAGGCGCACGCCTTCGCCGACTTCCGTGCCTTTGGGAATACCTTTGGTGGCGGCTTTGGCTTCGCGCTCGTTGTAGCCGAGGGCAAGCAGGGTGTTGATGATGTCTTGGCTTTCGTCGGCAACGGCATCAGGGGCAAACAGGCCGTCTGAAACGGTATGGGATACAAGTTTGCCGCGCAGTTCCAACACCATGCGTTCGGCGGTTTTCTTGCCGATGCCGGGGGCGGAAGAGAGGCGTTTGACGTCTTCTTCGGCAATGGATTGCGCCAGCTCGTCGGCATTCATGGCCGACAAAATGCCCAATGCGGTTTTGGCACCGATGCCGCTGACTTTGACCAGTTGGCGGAAGGTGGCGCGTTCCTCGGCTGAGGCGAAACCAAACAGCAAATGCGCGTCTTCGCGGACGACAAGCTGGGTGTAGAGATGGACAGTTTCTCCAACGGAAGGCAGGTTGTAGAAAGTCTGCATAGAAACGTCGGCTTCATAACCGACGCCGTTGACGTCGATAACGACCTGCGGCGGATTTTTCTCAATCAATTTGCCTGTGAGCCTGCTGATCATGGTGTTCCCCTGTGATTAAAAAAGGCCGTCTGAAACCTTGCAATCGGGTTTCAGACGGCCTTGTATTGTATCAAACTTCAGCGGTAACGCGGACGAAATCAGATGGTGGATGCTAGGTTCAGATGACGGGCGCGTTCGCCTGCTTCAGCGGCACGTTCTTGGCTGCTGAACGGACCCATTTTGACAACGTATTCGTAGTTGCGTTTTTCAAGCATGATTTTGCTGTCGGATGGCAGGCTTTGTGCGGCTTGGTTCAAATAAGCCTGCGCTTCGCGTTGGGTACCGAAGGATTTCAAATCAACAAAAAATTCTTTGTTGTTTGGGGAAATAATGGTTTGAGCGGCGGTTTGGCCGGGGATGATTTGCTCAACTTTGACGTTGGCCGTGCCTTGGTTGATGAAGCCTAATTGTTGGGCGGCGGCTTTGGAAACATCGATGACACGGTTGCCGTGGAAAGGGCCGCGGTCGTTGACGCGGACGATGACGCTTTTGCCGTTTTGCATATTGGTCACGCGTGCGTAGCTGGGAATAGGGAGGGTTTTGTGGGCGGCGGAGAGGGCGTTCATATTGTAACGCTCGCCGCTGGAAGTTTTACGGCCGTGGAATTGGTTGCCGTACCATGAGGCTTTGCCGGTTTGGCTGAAAGAGGAAACTTTGGTCAGCGGTGTGTAGCGTTTGCCGGCAACTTTGTAACTGCGGTTGGCAGAAGGATGCAGTTTTTCGACTCGGACCACGCTGTCGGCAACAGCGGCATTGATGGAAAGGACGCCGATGGTGGCGGCGGCTAAGGAAAGGAGGGTTTTTTTAGTAAAAGTCAAAACGGGTTCCGTTCTTGAGTTGATAACGCAGCGGTTTCAGACGGCCTGTTATACGCCGCCGGCAAAACCGTTTTGTCGCCATGCTTCAAACAGAATGACGGCGACGGTATTGGAAAGATTCATGCTCCTGCTGTCGGGCATCATCGGCAGGCGGATTTTTTGTCCGGCAGGCAGGCTGTCGAGAACTTCGGCAGGCAGGCCGCGTGTTTCGGGACCAAACAGCAACACGTCGCCTTCGCGGAAGGAAACTTCGTCGGGGCGGGTGGAGCCTTTGGTGGTCAGCGCGAAAATGCGGCGACCTTCGAGTGCCTTGAGGCAGTCTTCGAAATTCTCATGTACCGTCAGTTTGGCAAACTCGTGATAATCCAAACCCGCACGCTTCATTTTGGACGAATCCAGAGGGAAACCAAGCGGTTTGACCAAGTGTAAATCGGCACCGGTATTGGCGCACAGGCGGATAATATTGCCCGTATTGGGCGGGATTTCGGGTTGGTACAAAACTATGGTAAACATATAAATCAATCACTTATAGAGTGGCATAATGCCGAAATGTTCCATGGGTGTCAAAAAATTTAGCTATTTTTTCATTGATGGACGCGCCAAACTCCAGCAAAAAATCTTACCTGCGCCTGATTTTTTCAGCGTTTTCGCCAATTCGTTTAAAGTCGAGCCGGTAGTGAAGACATCATCAATTAACAGAATATTACATGCTGTCGGTAATTCTGTTTTGATTTTAAATACATTCTTGATATTTCGCAGACGTTCGTCGCTTTTCAGCGTACTTTGCGGCTCGCCATGCCGTCTGAAAACCGTGTGGCGCGGCAGCAGCGTCCAGCCGTAGCGTTTCGCCAAAATATCCGTCAACGCCTCGCTTTGGTTGAATCCGCGCTTGAGCCGCCGCTCTTTGCTCAAAGGCATGGGCAGGACGAAATCGAAGTGTTCCGTCGCCAGCCAGTCCGGTGCGTTTAGGCACATCAAATCTGCCAACGGACGGCTCATGCCCAAATCGGCCAAGTGTTTCAGCTCGCGTATCATGCTGCTGACGGGCGGTTCGTAATACAGCGAGGCCCACATTCTATCAAATGCGGGCGGCTTTTTCTGACAACTGCCGCACACTGCCCCGCCCGCGACATGGCGGAAACACAAAGGGCAGCTTTGTGCCGCGTCGATAAAATATTCCGTCAAATCATTTGCGCAGCCTCGGCAAAGGCCGTCTGAAACGGAATCGTGGCATAATACGCAACGTCGCGCATTGAGCTGTTTCAAGCTGCGCCACCAAGAAAGAATATTCATGCCACACTCCGCCAAAAAAGTTTATCTGATACACGGTTGGGCGGCGAACCGCCATGTATTCGACGATTTGATACCGCGCCTGCCTGCCGATTGGGACGTCCGCGCGCTTGATTTGCCCGGACACGGCGATGCGCCTTTTGCCGAACCGTTTGATATTGCCGCCGTTGCCGAAGCCTTCGCCGGACAAATCGACACGCCGGCACACATTCTCGGCTGGTCGCTGGGCGGACTGGTTGCCCTGTATCTGACCGCGCTTTATCCCGACAAAATCCAATCGCTCTGCCTGACGGCAAGTTTTGCCCGATTGACTGCCGACACGGATTATCCCGAAGGCTTGGCGCAACCTGCCTTGGGCAAGATGGTCGGCGCATTCCAGCAGGATTATGCCAAACATATTAAACAGTTTCTACAACTGCAACTGTTGCACACGCCGAATTCAGGCGAAATCTTAAACCGGGTGTTGCCCGATTTGGCGCGCTGCGGCACGCCTTCCGCCTTACAGGCCGCGCTTGAAGCCGTCAACCATGCCGACGCGCGTCCGTTGTTGCCGCTTATTCAAACGCCGTCATTGCTGGTGTTTGGACAGAAAGACGCCATCACGCCGCCGCGCATGGGCGAATATTTGCACCGCCATTTGAGCGACAGCGAGCTGGTCCTTATCGACAAAGCCGCCCACGCGCCCTTTTTAAGCCATGCCGACGAATTTGCCGAAATCTACCGCAATTTTGTCGAAAAGGCCGTCTGAAACAGCCTTAAACCATAAAAACATTGTCGGGCAAAGCCCGCTGACACGACCTACCATGACCGAACAAGACAAACGTTGGCAGATTCACCGCCATCTTGCCCAAGACACCGACGAGCGCCTGCAGCTGGTTCGCAATGCACCCAAACGCATCATGCTGATTGGTGCCGATGCCGACATCAGCCGTAGCCTGCTGGCCGCACGTTATCCCCACGCCGTTTTTGAAGAATACGATCCGAATGCCGATTTTTTGAAAACCGCCGCCGCCACGCGCAAAGGCGGTTTCTGGCAGAAGCTGACCGGCAAAACCATCCCGCAGCATTGCCAAGCCCTGA